>NZ_LSKN01000059.1:0-29546 GCF_001557075.1 Methylobacterium sp. CCH7-A2 | reverse complement strand
GGCGAACACCGCCGCGACGGCGGCGTCGAGCGCCGGCGGCGTGCGGCGCGAGCGCGAGCCCATCAGCGCGACACCGGAGCTTGCGAGCGCATCGAGCCCCTCGGCGAAGCGGGTAATGTCCTCGGGCGTGAAGCGGTGATGGCGGCTATCGCCGCCAACGAGGACCGTGGCACGGGGCGCTGGGAGGGCGACGATGGCGGCGGGTGGGTTGCGGCGTGCCGCTGCGAGCCGCTGCGGCGCCAGCCCGTGGGGGGAGGTCGTCGTGACCAGGACGTTCTCGTCACGCAGGCGGTCATGCTCGGCGACCCACATAAAGTCGGCCGAGCCCGCGCCCGTGCGCGGGTCCTTGAGGATAACGGTGAAGGTGGCGCCGTTCGAGGCCTTCTTCACCGCCCGGACATAGGCGATCGCCCGGCGCCCCGAGGCGATGACGATGTCCGGGAAGGGCGGGCGGATCGGGCTGCCAGGGCGGTCCGGCGCCTCGCGCGGGTCGATCGGGCCGCGCGGCATCAGCCAGGCAAAGGGCCTGCGCGGCGCCACCCTGCGGATCTCCGGGACGACGCCCAGCCGCTCGGCGACGCCTCGGCATTGCACCTCGTCGCCGGCCTTGCCGTCGGTCAGGACCCAGACGGTCGGGATGGGTTCGGCGGTCACGTCGGCTCCTCGGTCGGGCGGTGCGGCTCGTTGCGGCACGCGCCTTGTATCGCCAAGACGCTGCGTCTACACCAGCGCAACCTTCTTCCGGGACCCCTCGTGCGCTCCAGACTCGACGATATCGACCTCGCGATCCTGCGCGAATTGCAGGCGAACGGGCGGATGACCAATGTCGAGCTGGCGAGCCGCGTCGGCATCTCCCCACCGCCCTGCCTGCGGCGCGTGCGGGCGCTCGAGGAGGCGGGGCTGATCACCGGCTACCGGGCCCAGCTCGACGAGCGCAAGCTCGGGCTGGAGGTGGTGTGCTTCGCCTTCGTGCATCTGGCGAGCCAGGCCGAGGCCGATCTCGCCGCGTTCCAGGACCACATCCGTGTCTGGCCGGCGGTGCGCGAATGCTGGAAGCTCTCCGGCGACATCGACTTCATGCTGAAATGCGTCGCGCCGGACCTGAAGGCCTTTCAGGATTTCGTCGGCGAGCTGACCGCGCTGCCGAACGTCCGCAACGTCCGCACGGCGCTGGCCTTCGACCGGGTCAAAGACGAGCCGATCGTTCCGTTCGGGTGAGGCGCGTCTGCGGCGAATCGGTCAGCCGCCGAGATAGCGCCTGATCCAGAGCGCGTTGTTCTCGATCAGCGCGGCGACGCGGCGCTGGTCGACATCGGGCCGGTACCAGGCGCCGCCGGAATCGGAACCGAGATTCGACAGGATGCTCCACTGCCCGAGAACCTCGCCGCGCGGGCCGGTCAGCACATAGTCGGCATCGAAATTGTCGAGGCTCGCGCCGCCGTCGCTCGGCTTGCCGCCGCCACCGCCTCCGGCCCAGCTCGCCAGCCAGACGCCCTTGACGGCGACCGACAGGGTCGGCCCGCCGCGGCGGATCATCGGGGCGAGCGTCGTCGCGAGTTGCCGTTCGAGCGCGCGCCGGATCTCCTCGGCGCGCGGGCCCCAGCCTTGCGCCGCGAGGCGGGAGGTGTCGACGCGGATGGCGCCGATGGTGCGGGCCTGAGCCAGTGCCGGAACGGACAGGGTCAGTGCCGCGCCGGCCGCAGCCTGCAGGAGGAATGAGCGGCGTGTCGTCATGTCGGAAGCTCCCTCGGGACCAGCCTCCGATGTGGCGTCGCGACGTCGCGATGCCAAGTCCGGAAGGCGCGCCTAGCGAAAGTCGACGCTGACGACTTCGTAGGACTTGCCGCCGCCGGGCGTGTTGACCTGCACCGAGTCGCCGACCTTCTTGCCGATCAGCGCGCGCGCGATCGGCGAGCCGATCGAGACCTTGCCGGACTTCACATCCGATTCCGGCTCGCCGACGATCTGGTAGCTCTTCTCTTCCTCGGTATCGTCGTCGATCAGCTTGACGGTGGCGCCGAACTTGATCGTGTCGCTGCCGGCGAGCTTGGAAACATCGATGATGTCGGCCCGGCCGATCAGCGATTCCAGCTCCTGGATGCGGCCCTCGTTGAGGGACTGCGCTTCCTTGGCGGCGTGATACTCGGCGTTCTCGGAGAGGTCACCGAGCGCGCGCGCCTCGGAAATCGCCTCGATGATGCGCTGGCGCTGGACCTGCTGCCGATCCTTGAGCTCGGCCTCCAGAGCGGCGAAGCCGCCGGGGGTCATCGGAACCTTTTCCATCGTCTCGTCCCATCATCCGAAAGCGGGTGCCCGCCGGCGGCATCCCGGCCGCCTGCGCCCCGCTTCCTGTCGTTTGTAAAACTTCGTCGGCGCCCCGCCCTCAGGCAGCGTTCACGAAGTAGGATTGCAGCGACCTGACTTCGAGATCGCCGCTGCAGTAGGCCTTGATGCCTTCCGCCGCCGCGATCGCTCCGGCCAAGGTGGTATAATAGGGAACCTTGTGCAAGAGGGCCGTTCGGCGGAGCGAACGGGAATCCGCCAGGGCCTGCGGGCCGTCGGTGGTGTTGAAGACGAGCTGGATTTCGCCGTTCTTGATCGCGTCGACGACGTGCGGCCGGCCTTCCAGCACCTTGTTGATCTTGGCGGCCGGGATGCCCTCCTCCTGGAGCAGGCGCAGGGTGCCGCCGGTCGCCAGCACGCGGAAGCCGAGATCGGCCAGCATGCGGACGCTCTCGACGATGCGCGGCTTGTCCTCGTCGCGCACCGAGACGAAGACCGTGCCCTTGACCGGCACCTTGGAGCCGGCGCCGAGCTGGCTCTTGGCGAAGGCGATGTCGAAGGAGCGGTCGAGGCCGATGACCTCGCCGGTCGAGCGCATTTCCGGCCCGAGCAGCACGTCGACCCCCGGGAAGCGCGCGAAGGGGAAGACGGCCTCCTTGACGCCGACATGCTTCAGCGTCTGCGGCTTCAGGCCGAAGCCGGCGAGGCTCTCGCCGGCCATGATGCGCGCGGCGACCTTGGCGACCGGCACGCCGATGACCTTGGCGACGAACGGCACCGTGCGCGAGGCGCGCGGATTGACCTCGAGCACATAGATCTCGCCGTCCTTGATCGCGTACTGGACGTTCATCAGCCCGCCGACATCGAGCGCCAGCGCCATGGCGCGGGTCTGCCGCTCCAGCTCGGCGACGGTCGCAGGCGAGAGCGAGCGCGGCGGCAGCGAGCAGGCGGAATCGCCGGAATGGATGCCGGCTTCCTCGATATGCTCCATGATGCCGGCGATGAACGCATCCTTGCCGTCGGCGAGGCAGTCGACGTCGACCTCGATCGCATCGGACAGATAGCGGTCGAACAGCAGCGGGTTCTTGCCCAGCACCGTGTTAATCTGGCCGGTCTTGTCGTTCGGGTACTTGGCCTTGACCTCGGAGGGGATCAGCGAGGGCAGGGTGCCGAGCAGATAGTCCTCGAACATCGCCTCGTCGCGGATGATCGCCATGGCGCGGCCGCCGAGCACATAGGACGGGCGCACGACGAAGGGCAGGCCGAGCTCGGCGCCGATCATGCGGGCCTGTTCTACCGAATAGGCGATGCCGTTCTTGGGCTGCTTGAGCTGGAGCTTGTCGAGCAGGCGCTTGAAGCGGTCGCGGTCTTCGGCGAGGTCGATCGCGTCGGGCGAGGTGCCGAGGATCGGGATGCCGGCCTCCTCCAGGGCGTTGGCCAGCTTCAGCGGGGTCTGCCCGCCGAACTGGACGATGACGCCGTGCAGCGTGCCCTTCTGCTTCTCGGTCTCGAGGATCTCGAGCACATCCTCGGCGGTCAGGGGCTCGAAATAGAGCCGGTCCGAGGTGTCGTAGTCGGTCGAGACCGTCTCCGGATTGCAGTTGACCATGATGGTCTCATAGCCCGCATCCTTCAGCGCGTAGCAGGCATGGCAGCAGCAATAGTCGAACTCGATGCCCTGGCCGATGCGGTTGGGGCCGCCGCCGAGAATGACGACCTTCTTGCGGTCGGAGGGCTTGGCCTCGTCGGCCGCCTGCCCGGCGAAGGGCATGGCATAGGTCGAGTACATATAGGCCGTCGGCGAGGCGAACTCGGCCGCGCAGGTGTCGATGCGCTTGTAGACCGGGCGCACGGCGAGCGAACGCCGCAGGGCCTTGACCTCGGCCTCGGTCTTGCCGGCGACGGCGGCGAGCCGCTTGTCGGAGAAGCCCATCGCCTTGACCTGCCGGAAGGCACCCGGCGTCTGCGGCAGGCCGAACTGGCGGATCTTCTCCTCGGTGTCGACGATGCCGCGCATCTGCTCGAGGAACCAGGGGTCGATCTTGCAGCTCTCATGGATCTGCGCGTCGGTGAAGCCGAGCCGCATCGCCTGGGCGACCTGGAGGATGCGGTCGGGCGTCGGCGTCGAGAGCGCGGCCTTGATCGCGTTCTTGTCGTCGCCCTTGCCGAGCCCCTCGACCTCGATCTCGTCGAGGCCGTCGAGCCCGGTCTCCAGCGAGCGCAGCGCCTTCTGCAGGCTTTCCTGGAAGGTGCGGCCGATCGCCATCGCCTCGCCGACGGACTTCATCGCGGTCGTCAGCGTCGGCTCGGCGCCGGGGAACTTCTCGAAGGCGAAGCGCGGGATCTTGGTGACGACGTAGTCGATCGTCGGCTCGAAGGAGGCCGGCGTCGCGCCGCCAGTGATGTCGTTCTCGATCTCGTCCAGCGTGTAGCCGACCGCCAGACGCGCCGCGACCTTGGCGATCGGGAAACCGGTCGCCTTGGAGGCGAGCGCCGAGGAGCGCGAGACGCGCGGGTTCATCTCGATGACGATCATGCGGCCGGTCTCGAGATCGACCGCGAACTGCACGTTCGAGCCGCCGGTCTCGACGCCGATCTCGCGCAGCACCGCCAGTGAGGCGTCGCGCATGATCTGGTATTCCTTGTCGGTCAGCGTCAGCGCCGGCGCCACCGTGATCGAATCGCCGGTGTGGACGCCCATCGGGTCGAGGTTCTCGATCGAGCAGACGATGATGCAGTTGTCCTTTTTGTCGCGGACCACCTCCATCTCGTATTCCTTCCAGCCGAGCACGCTCTCCTCGATGAGGATCTCGCTGGTCGGGGAGGCGTCGAAGCCGCGCTCGCAGATCTCGATGAACTCGCCCTTGTTATAGGCGATGCCGCCGCCGGTGCCGCCCATGGTGAAGGAGGGGCGGATGATCGCCGGCAGGCCGATGTCGTCCAGCGCTTCGAGCGCCTGGCCGAGATTCTTGACGTGGTGCGAGCGCGGCGTGGAGAGACCGATCTTGGTCATCGCCTCGCGAAAGAGCTCGCGGTCCTCGGCCTTGTCGATCGCCTCGGCAGTGGCGCCGATCATCTCGACGTCGAACTGCTCCAGCACGCTGATCTTGCTGCCGTCGGGCTGAGGAATCGTCTTCTTGTTGAGCGAGAGGGCGCAGTTCAGCGCGGTCTGGCCACCCATGGTCGGCAGCAGAGCGAAGCCGCCGGGGAGCACGTTGCGCTCCTTCTCGATGATCTTGGCGACGATCTCGGGCGTGATCGGCTCGACATAGGTCGCATCCGCCAGCTCGGGATCGGTCATGATCGTGGCCGGGTTCGAATTGACCAGGACGATGCGGTAGCCCTCGGCCTTCAGCGTCTTCACCGCCTGGGTGCCGGAATAGTCGAACTCGCAGGCTTGCCCGATGATGATGGGGCCGGCGCCGATGATCAGGATGGTCTTGATGTCTGTGCGCTTGGGCATGGGGCTCGACTTCGTCTTGAGGCAGGCGCGCGCACTCGCTGCCGTCCGATCGCGAGAGCGGGCCGGTGCGAGCGCCTGAGATGAATGCTAGGCGCTCGCTATAGAGGGGAGGAGCGGCGCAGGGAAGCGGAAAGCGTCAGGCGCGGCTCGCGGCGCACAGGCCGTGATGGGCGAGTGGCCGTTCAGGCTTCGTTGGGGCAAAGCCTGTAAGGAGGCGCCATGCCGCTGCGCCGCTATCCCCGTCAGACCCGCCAGCTCCTGGCCTATGTGTTCGCCGGAGGCCTCACCGCCGTGGCGCATTACGGCGTGCTGGTCGGGCTGGTCGAACTCGCGCGGGTCGATCCGGTGCCGGCGACGCTGGCCGGGTTCGTGGTCGGGGCGGTCGTCTCGTATGCCCTCAACCGCTGGATGACCTTCGAGGCGACCCGCAGCCATGCGCAGGCGAGCTGGCGCTTCGGGCTGATCGCCGTCGGCGGGTTCGGGCTGACGTGGATGCTGATGCATCTCTTCGTGACGCGGCTCGGCCTGCCCTATCTGCCGATGCAGTTCGTCACCACGGGCTTCGTGATGGTGTTCTCGTTCCTGGGGCACAAATTCTTCAGTTTCGCCGATCGGGCGGGGTGATGGATCGCGGCATCATCGCGACAGGTCGTGCAGGGACCGACGTCCGGCAGCGAGATCAGCCAGCAGCGCGACATGGAAGTCGAGGGCGTCGATGACGGGATAACCGGTATCCTGCCCGTCGAACGCCAGGTTGAGGTCGGTTCCCGCCAGAACGATCGCGTCGGCGCCCGCCGCGATCATGCGTTTCCCGGCCTCGAGGAACAATGCCCGTTGCTCCGGAGTGCAGGCACCGGCGACAGCCATGTCCTGGTAGCTTTGCCCGAGGCGATCGATCTCGTCGTCCAGCACGATCGCCCCGGTGTCGACGAGCTGGCCGTAAAGCCGCGTCCGCATGACCACCCGCGTTCCCAGTAGCCCGATCCGTTTGATGTTCCTCTCGGCAAAAAACGCATCGAGCGGCGCAACGGCGGAGACGATCGGCAGGGGCGAGAGCGCCACCAGTTCATCCAGGCAGAAATGCGCACCCAGCGAGGATAGGGCCACGCAATCGCATCCCGCATGGTCCAGGCGTTCGACCAGGGGAAGGAAGGCTTTTGCCTGCTCGGCCCTCCGATCAGCGAGATTGTTGCGGATCAGCTCCTGGATCTCACCGTGAACGATGGTGAGATCGAGCTTTGATACGCCGCGTTCGGCCGCCGCCGCTACGAGGCGCTGGTAGTAGACCACCGTCGCCGCGACACCGATGCCGCCGATCAAGCCGATATGCATGGGACGTCTCCTCGGGACTGTTCCGGCGGTACTCCGGCCTCAACCCGCCTTGCGCCCCACCAGCGTCAGCCGATGCGGGTTATGGCCGAAGTTCTTCGCTGGGCTCACATCCGCGAAGCCGGCGGCCGCGATCAGGCCCGTGATCTCGTCGATGCGATAAGTCGAGAGACCGTATTGCGCCCGCAGTTTGCGGTAGTCCGACAAGGCGGTGCGGACAAGGCCGGCCAGAGCGGCGGTCAGGAAGCCGCCACGCCAGGCGAAGGCGAGAAGCTGCGAGGCGTCGGTCAGCGGGCTGACATCGGGCGGGATGATGTCGGCGACGACGAGTTTGCCGCCCGGCCTCAGCTTGCCGTGCCAGATGGCGAGCAGGGCGACGAGTTCGTCGCGCGAGAGGTACTGGATCAGCGAATTGGCGACGACGAGATCCAGCGTCTCGGCAGGCAGAGCCTCGACCTCCTCGGGGGCGACCACCGCGACATTCGCCTTGCCGCCCAGCATGGCGCGCAGCTTGTCACGCACGCTGGGTGCCGCCTCGCAGAGATAGAGCTTGCCGCAATGGCCGGCGACGCGGCCGGCGTCGAGCGCCTCGCCGCAGCCATGGTCTAGCACGACGGCGTCGGGCGTGGGGATATGGCCGATCAGGTCGGTCGCGATCTGGCGGTAATGCAGGGCCTTGTGGCGGGGCGAGACATAGATCGCGTGGTCGCCGTTCCAGAAATCGCGCCAGGACATGCTTCGCCGTTCCGTCAGGATGCGCGGCTGCCTCCGCGCGAACGGCGAGCACTATGCCGCCGGTGACCGGCTTAGCAAGCGCAGGGAGATCTCACAGCGGCGCGACGACGCGCTCCTCATGGGCCTCGATGAAGGTCAGCGCGGCGCCACGGAACATCGTCCAGGCCGGAACCGCCTGTTCGGCAACATGACCGCGGACGTCGTGGCGCAGAATCTCAGGATCGGCGACGTCCCGCGACAGGATGTCGTCGGGATCGATTCGTGCCGAGCGACACAGCGCACGTGCGATCCGGGTGATGCGGTCGTCGTCCATCAGGGTTCCATCGGGCGGCAGAGGCGTCATCGAGCCCTCTAACGCGGGAGGTGATCGTCGGTTCCCTGACGGGTCGCGATGCTGACGGCGCGTTGCGAGGCTGCTCATGTCGCGTCGCTCTCGGCCGCGAAGCGAATGCCGATCTCGCCCTGCCGGATCCAGACGATGGTGGCGCGCTTCGAGACCTCCATCACCTCGTCCTGCAGATGCAGTTCGAGCGGCAGCGGGCGGTCGCTTTGCGGCTTCAGCCGCGCGCCCGTCGCCGAGAGGTCGAGGATGCGACAATCCACCAGGAAACGCTGCGAGCGGTCGAAGAGCTTCGCCATGCGCAGATGCGAACGCCAGCGCTTCGCACATCGCTTGTCCATTCCGTTTCATCTGCTCCCTGCCTCGGCGGGAGCATCATGCGGGGCCAGGATGGAGCGGGGCTGACGCTGCTGTCGTGTTGCCGGGTGTTTCCCGAAAAGCTTCGACATGCTCTAAATCGCGGCGGGGTGAGGGCTGCGAATGTTGCTGCTACCGCGTTTGCTGAAGAATTTCGTCAGGATGGGGCGCCTGACGGTGATCACGCCGGATGGACGAAACCATGTCTTCGGGCCGGGGCCGGGCGAGATGCGCTTTGCCGGTGTGGTGAAGACGGCGCCCGCCGTGACGGTGCGTTTCCATGACGACCGGATCGAGCGCGAGCTCTTTCTCAATCCCGAACTCGCTCTGGCCGAAGGCTACATGGACGGGCGGATCGACTTCGAGGAGGGCTCGATCCACGACCTGCTGACGTTGTTCTGGCTGCAGCGCAAGGAGCTGCGCAAGCACCCGATCCAGAAGCTGATCCGCTCGGTGCGCTTCAGGATCCGGCGGTTCCGGATGCACAACCCGCTCGGCGTCGCCGGCAAGAAGGTCAAGCACCACTACGATATCCCGACCGATTTCTATCGGCTCTGGCTCGATGAGACGATGACCTATTCCTGCGCCTACTGGCATTCGCCGGAGGTCGGGCTGGAGAACGCGCAGAAGGCGAAGCTCCGCCACATTGCCGCCAAGCTGAAGATCGAACCGGGGATGACGGTCCTCGATATCGGCTCGGGCTGGGGGGAGCTGGCGATCTATCTGGCGAAGGCCTGCGGCGCGACGGTCACCGGCCTCAACGTCTCGCCCGACCAGATGGCGGCTGCCCAGAAGCGGGCCGAGGCGGCCGGCGTCGGCGACACTGTCACCTTCGTCAACAAGGACTATCGCGAGCTTGGCGGGACCTTCGACCGCGTCGTCTCGGTCGGCATGATGGAGCATGTCGGCGTCGCGCATTATCTCGAATACTTCGAAAAGATCCGCGACCTGCTGACGCCGGACGGGATCGCGCTGGTCCATTGCATCGGCCGCGTCGGCCCGCCGGGCTTCACGGGTCCGTTCTTCGACAAGTACATCTTCCCCGGCGGCTATGCGCCGGCGCTGTCGGAGGTGTTCGCGGCGGTGGAGCAGACCGGGCTCTGGCATTCCGACTGCGAGTTCTGGCGGCGCCACTATCACTGGACGCTGGAGGCCTGGCGCGAGCGCTTCATGGCCCAGCGGCCGCAGGTGGTCGCGATGATGGGCGAACGCTTCGCGCGGATGTGGGAGTTCTATCTCTGCGCCTGCTCGATCTCCTTCGACATTGGCGGCGACATGGTGTTCCAGCTCCTGCTCGGGCCTCACAAAAGCGCCGTGCCGGTGATCCGGGACTATATCCAGGACGACGAGAAGGCGCTGGCGGCGCGCGGATTCTGAACGGCGCTCACGCGTCGGCCGCAAAATCCAGCACGATCAGCGCCTCGTCGACGAAGACGCCATCGACGAGCAGTGCCTTGTCCTCCCGCCCGTAGTGCCGGAATCCGAGACTCGCATAGAGCCGCAGCGCCGGCGCATTGGCGACGCCCACGGCGGCCTGCAGCAGCACGACATGGGCGCGCGCATGGTCGATGACGGCCTTGACCAGTGCGCGGCCAAGGCCATGGCCGCGATGGGCCGGCGCGACATGGACGCCGACGAGCAGGCCCTTGTGACGGGATTTGATCGAGCCGTCGGGAATGATGAAGCCGGCCGTTCCGACGAGATCGTCTCCAACAAAGGCGCCGAAGACGCAGTTCAATGGCCCGCCATCGAGGCGCTTCGCTGTCATCTCGAGGCTGCGCGCGGCCTCGTCCTCATGGCTCGCCCCGAAGGCCTCGGGGTGCTCGCGCAGGGCCTGGAGGCGGAGCGGGCGATAGGCGGCGGCGTCGGCTGCGGTGAGGGGGCGCATAAGGGGCGGCGCATCCATGCCGTTATCCCATCACGGTGAGCGTCGTCGCGGCAAGGCTCTGTGTCTCAGACCCCGCTGTGGCGCGGGCGGGCGATCGCTCCCGTGACCGTCGCCCGGCCTATCTCGAAGGAGTCGGCGATGCGCCGGGCGCGGATGATGAACGCGTCGGCGACGTCCGGCTCGCCGCAGATGTCCGCCGCCGTCTCCTCGAACAGGCTGAGCCAGCGGTCGAAATGCTCAGGCTCCAGTGGCAGGATCAGATGCGGGCGCATCGGCCGGCCATGATAGCGCCCGGTGCGCAGCATCACCGAACTCCAGAAATCGGCGATGTTGGCGATGTGCTCGTCCCAGTCCGCGACGGCGCCCATGAAGATCGGCCCGATCAGCGCGTCTTCGCGGGCCTTCGCGTAGAAGCGCGCGACGAGCGCCGCGATCATCGCCTCGGTGATGGCGGGGTGGGCGGCGCCGGGCCGGGTGAGGGGATTGTCGGTCATGGGGGCTCGCGGCTGACGGTCAGGCCGGGTGTCTATCGCATCGGGACAACCCGCCCCTTGATCTGGATCGCGTCGTCATACGCGACGCTTCTGCTCCAAGGCAGACCGTCATTGCGAGCGAAGCGAAGCAATCCAGAGGACGTCGAGCGCTGCCGCTCCTGGATTGCTTCGTCGCTGACGCTCCTCGCAATGACGGAGGGCAAGAGCATCCAAAGCACAGCCTTGCCCGCCGACGTCGTTAGCTCCGAAGTCCCGGCGCCTCCTGGCCGGTGCGGGCGACGTATTCGGTGTAGCCGCCGCCATAGGCATGGACGCCGTCGGGCGTCAGCTCCAGCGTGCGGTTGGAAAGCGCGGCGAGGAAATGCCGGTCGTGGCTGACGAAGAGCATGGTGCCCTCGTACTGCGCGAGTGCATTGATCAGCATTTCCTTGGTCGCGATGTCCAGATGGTTGGTCGGCTCGTCGAGGACGAGGAAGTTCGGCGGGTCGTAGAGCATCAGCGCCATGACGAGGCGGGCCTTCTCGCCGCCGGAGAGGACGCGGCAGCGCTTCTCGACATCGTCACCCGAGAAGCCGAAGCAGCCGGCGAGCGCGCGCAGCGAGCCCTGGCCGGCCTGGGGGAAGCGGTCTTCCAGCGACTGGAAGATGGTGCGGTCGCCGTCGAGCACCTCCATCGCATGCTGGGCGAAATAGCCGAGCTTGATCGAGCCACCGAGCGCGACGCTGCCGGAATCGGGCTCGGTCGAGCCGGTGACCAGCTTCAGTAGGGTCGACTTTCCGGCGCCGTTGACGCCCATCACACACCAGCGCTCCTTGCGGCGGATCTGGAAGTCGAGCGCCTCGTAGATGGTGTGGCTGCCATAGCGCTTGTCGACGCCCTTGAGCGTGACGACGTCCTCGCCCGAGCGCGGGGCGGGCGGGAAATCGAAGGCGATGCTCTGGCGGCGCTTGGGCGGCTCGACCTTCTCGATCTTGTCGAGCTTCTTGACGCGGCTCTGGACCTGGGCGGCGTGGGAGGCGCGCGCCTTGAAGCGCTCGATGAAGGCGACCTCCTTGGCGAGCATGGCCTGCTGGCGCTCGAACTGCGCCTGCTGCTGCTTCTCGGCGAGGGCGCGCTGCTGCTGGTAGAACTCGTAATTGCCGGAATAGGTGGTCAGCGCGCCAGCATCGATCTCGACGATCTTGCCGACGATGCGGTTCATGAACTCGCGGTCATGCGAGGTCATCAGCAGCGCGCCGTCATAGCCCTTGAGGAAGGATTCCAGCCAGATCAGGCTTTCCAGGTCGAGATGGTTGGAGGGCTCGTCGAGCAGCATCGCGTCGGGGCGCATCAAGAGGATGCGGGCGAGCGCGACGCGCATCTTCCAGCCGCCGGACAGCGCGCCGACATCGCCGTCCATCATCTCCTGGCTGAAGCCGAGGCCGGCGAGGACCTCGCGGGCGCGGCCGTCCAGCGCATAGCCGTCGAGCTCCTCGAAGCGCCCCTGCACCTCGCCATAGCGGGCGATGATCTCGTCCATCTCGTCGGCGCGGTCGGGATCGCCCATCGCCGTTTCGAGCTCGCGCAGTTCGGCCGCCACGGCGCTGACGGGGCCTGCGCCCTCCATCACGGAGGCGACCGCGCTCATGCCCTGCATCTCGCCGACATCCTGGCTGAAATAGCCGATGGTGATGCCGCGATCGACTTGGACCATGCCCTCGTCGGGCTGCTCCTGACCGGTGATCATCCGGAACAGCGTGGTCTTGCCGGCGCCGTTGGGGCCGACGAGGCCGACCTTCTCGCCCTTCAGGAGCGAGGCGGAGGCCTCGATGAAGATGATCTGCTGGCCGTTCTGCTTGCCGATGTTTTCGAGGCGGATCATGGTTTCGCGTGAAGCTGAGGGATGATGTTGCGCTGCAATAGGGCAGGATGGCCCGGTGCGGAAGGGCCGCATTCCGGTTCATCGCTGCCGGCGGATGCGGGATCGGGGTGATCGTGCCGTTCCAGCGCCTGGGTCAGCGCCTGGGCATGGGCGAAGAAGCGCTCCCGCACGGCTCGCGCATGCGGATTGGCGCGCTCGATCGCGAGAAAGACGCCGGGCGCGTCGTGGCGCACCATCTCGGTCGCCTGCATCAGAAGCTCGAAGCTGCGCGTCGTCATCCGGCGCGGCACGGGCTCCATCCGGACGAGGATCTTGGCGACGAGATGGGTCAGGCCCTGGACCAGCGCCATGTCGCGGTCATGCGCGTCCGGCGTGGTCAGGATCACGTCGAGCGCGAAGGTCCGGCGCAGGAAGGCGGCGATGCGCCCGGTGCCGCCGCCGCGGATCGGGCAGAGCGCGATCTTCAGGCCGGCCAGCCCGTCGCGTGCGCTCTGCGGGCCGAAGAGCGGATGCGTGCCGATGATCTCGACAGGCTCCGGCAGGCCTTCCAGCAGCAGGCGGGCGGGTTCAATCTTCACCGAGCCGACATCGAGCACGACGGTGCCGGCGCGCAGATGCGGGCGCAGGCTGGCGATCGCCTGCGCCATCGCGTCGACCGGGACGGCGAGCACGACGATGTCACAGGCCGCCACGGCCGCGACGTCGCCCGGCACGAGCCCCTGGCCCGCCGGGTCAGGCTGCGGCGAGCGGGCGGGATCGCAGACGACGAGGCGCAGATGCGGCTGGAGGTGGCGCGCCATCAGCTGCCCGAAGGCGCCGAAGCCGAGCAGGCCGAGAGAGGAGAAGGATTTGCGCTGACGTGGCATGGTCGGGTTCCCTGGAGGGGCCGCGATGCCGGGTGACTGCCTGAGTTCAACCGCCAGCGCGGCGGTTGAAGCATAAGAATGCGACCCGCCTTATGAGGACGGGGCGTAATAGGTCCGGGCGAGGCAGGTCGCTGGGGTCATGAGCCGCTTCAAGCGCAGGAGTCGGAGGCTGTCAACCCGGACGCGGCAGTGGCAGGTCCGGGTTGATGGCGGAGGTTGAGGAGATTGACGATCGCCGGCTCAGGCCGCCGTCTTGGCCTTCTCGGCGTCCATCATCTCGACGAAGCGCTTGAACAGATAGTGGCTGTCCTGCGGGCCGGGCGAGGCTTCCGGGTGGTGCTGGACGCTGAAGGCAGGGCGGTCGGTCAGGGCGAAGCCGCTGTTCGAGCCGTCGAAGAGCGAGACATGGGTCTCGACCGCATGGGCCGGCAGCGAGGCGGGGTCGACCGCGAAGCCGTGATTCATCGAGACGATCTCGACCTTGCCGGTCGTCTTGTCCTGCACCGGGTGGTTGGCGCCGTGATGGCCCTGCTTCATCTTCATCGTCTGGCCGCCGACGGCGAGCGCCAGCATCTGGTGGCCGAGGCAGATGCCGAAGGTCGGGACCTTCTTCTCCAGCAGCTCGCGGATCACCGGGACCGCGTATTCGCCGGTCGCGGCCGGGTCGCCCGGGCCGTTGGAGAGGAAGATGCCGTCCGGCTTCAGCGCCAAGATCTCGTCCGCCGAGGCGGTCGAGGGCACGACGGTGACGTCGCAGCCGGCCTTGGAGAGCAGGCGCAGGATGTTGCGCTTCACGCCGTAGTCGATGGCGACGACCTTGTGGGCTGCGCCCTCGCGCTTGCCGTAGCCGGCGGGCCACTGCCAGGGCGTCTCGTCCCATTCGTAGCGCTGGGCCGAGGTGACCATTGGCACGAGGTCGAGACCCGCCATGTCCGGCAGTTCGGCGGCCAGTTTCTGAAGGCGCGGAATGTCGAAGACGCCTTCGGGCGCGTGGGCGAGGATCGCGTTCGGCATCCCGTTGTCGCGGATCAGGGCGGTCAGCGCGCGGGTGTCGACGCCGCAGATGCCGACGATGTTGCGGGCCTTGAGCCAGGCGTCGAAATGGCGGCTGGCGCGCCAGTTCGAGGGCTCGGTGATGGTGGCGTGGAGCACGATTCCGCGCACGCCGGAGGCGGCGGCGGCATTGACCGTTTCGATGTCCTCGTCGTTGACGCCGACATTGCCGATATGGGGGAAGGTGAAGGTGACGATCTGCCCGGCATAGGAGGGATCGGTCAGGATTTCCTGATAGCCCGTCATTGCCGTGTTGAAGCAGACCTCGCCGGGTGCCTCGCCGGTGGCGCCGAGGCCGAAGCCCTCCAGCACCGTGCCGTCGGCGAGGACCAGCAGGGCGGTCGCGCGCGGTTCGCTCCAGCCGCCCGTGGCGGGGTTTCCTTCATGTGCGGTCATGTCTATGTCTCGGTCCAGGCCGCGAGGGCGCGGCAATGCATGGGCGGCAGCGGTCTCGCTGGCCGTCGTCTGGAGCGCGAGCCTTAAAGACGCGCTTCCATGCCGTCAATCGACGCGGGCGCGAAGCCCGACGAACAACGAGGGAATACCCACATGACCAGCCTGCGCGAGCGCTTCATGCCCGATATGAAGGAGGCGATGAAGGCCGGTGAGAAGGAGAAGGTCGCCGCGATCCGCCTGATCATCGCCGCGCTGAAGGAGAAGGACATCGAGGCGCGCGGCGCCGGCAAGGGCGAGGCCACCGATGAGGAGGTGCTCGGACTGCTGCAGAAGATGATCAAGCAGCGCCAGGAATCGATTTCGATCTACGAGGCCAATGGCCGCCCGGAACTCGCCGCCGGCGAGAAGGCCGAGGTCGCGGTGATCTCCGGCTATCTGCCCAAGCAGATGTCTGAGGACGAGGTGAAGGCTGCGATCGCCGCGGCGGTGACCGAAAGCGGCGCGGCCTCCGTCAAGGACATGGGCAAGGTCATCGCGATCCTGCGCGCGAACTACGCCGGCCAGATGGATTTCGGCAAGGCGAGCGGGCTCGTGAAGGCCGCGCTGGCGGGGTGAGGCCCGGCCGGCGCGTTTCTGCCATATCGGCGGGTCAGATTCGCGGCAGAGGAGACATCCGATGCCGTCATCACGAACCTGTCTCGCCGCGGCCTTGCTGCTGCTCTGCGGCGGCGCCGTGCAGGCGCAGCCTGAGCAAACCGGTTGGGGCAGCGGCTACCAGATGGGGACGTCCTATGCCGGGGTCTCCAGCGGCGGCGTCCGCCTGACTTTCTATTGCGGCGACGCGGCTGCCGCGAAGGCCAATGCCGCGATCAAGGCCGGCCCCTATCTCATGGCGAGCCTGCCTCGCCGCGATGCGGCGGATGGGCTCCGGTCGCTGGAGATCCTGATCGACGGCAAGGCAACGCGCATCCCGGTCACAGCCCAAAGCGCCGGCAACATGGTGGAGCTCACATGGGAGCCGGATCGCCGCTTCGGCGTGGACGCGATGAGGCCGGTCGTGCAGGGGCTGCGAAGGGCCCGTACCCTCTCGCTGCGCGCGGGTGTCGAGGCCAGGGCGCTGCCGACGGCCGGTGCCGCCGAGGCGCTGGCGGAGGACCCGCTGGGCTGCCGCTAGAGGCGGCTTGTGGATAGCCGGGGCAAGCGAGCCGGGATCACGATCTGTTCTTGGCTTGTGCTGCGGCAGGGTCCACATAGAACGCGATGAAGTTCCCGCCCTCCCTTCTGGAAGAGATCAAGGCGCGGCTGCCGGTCTCGGCGGTGGTCGGCAAGCGCGTTCGCCTGGCCAAGGCGGGGCGCGAATGGAAGGGGCTGTCGCCCTTCAACGCCGAGAAGACGCCGTCCTTCTTCGTCAACGATCAGAAGGCCTCGTTCTTCGATTTCTCGTCGGGCAAGAACGGCGACATCTTCAAATTCGTGATGGAAACGGAAGGGCTGTCCTTTCCCGAGGCCGTCGAGAAGCTGGCGGCCGAAGCCGGCGTGACGCTGCCGAAAATCACGCAGGAAGCGCAGGTCCAGGAGGAGCGGCGCAAGGGCCTGCACGAGGTCGTGGAACTGGCGGCGCGCTTCTTCGAGGCCGAGCTGATGGGCGATCGCGGCGGTCAGGCGCGGCGCTATCTCGCCTCGCGCGGGCTCGACGGCGAGGCACGGACGCGCTTTCGCCTCGGCTACGGGCCGGCGGAGCGTTTCGCGCTGCGCGACCATCTCGCTTCCAAGGGTGTCTCGGCCGAGCTGATGATGGAGGCCGGGCTGCTGGTGCATGGCGAGGAGATCGCCGTCCCTTACGACCGCTTCCGTGACCGCATCATGTTTCCGATCCATGATTCGCGAGGCCGCGTCGTCGCCTTCGGCGGGCGGGCGATGAGCGCGGAGGTCTCGGCGAAGTATCTGAACTCGCCGGAGACGCCGCTCTTCCACAAGGGCTCCCTGCTGTTCAACCACCACAACGCCCGCAAGGCCGCCCATGACACGGGGCAGGCGATCGTGGTCGAGGGCTATGTCGACGTCATCGCCATGGCGCTCGCCGGCTTCCCGCAGACGGTCGCGCCGCTCGGCACCGCGCTGACCGAGGACCAGTTGACGCTGCTCTGGCGCATGGCCGACGAGCCGGTGATCTGCCTCGACGGCGACAAGGCCGGTCGCAAGGCGGCGAGCCGCGCCATCGACCTCGCCTTGCCGCTGCTGGAGCCCGGCAAGTCGCTCTCCTTCGCGCTGCTGCCCGAGGGGCAGGACCCCGACGATCTCGCCCGCTCCGGCGGCAAGGCCGCGATCGCGGAGGTGCTGGGCGCGGCGCGCCCGCTGGTCGACATGCTGTGGACGCGGGAGGTCGAGGCCGGGCCGCTCGACACGCCCGAGCGACGTGCCGCCTTCGAGCGCCGGCTGAAGGAGCCGCTCGGGCAGATCCGCGACGAGACGACGCGCAAGCATTACCGGCGCGAGATGGACGAGCGGCTGGCGCAGCTCTTCGCCAGCGCGGCTCCGGCGCGGGCCGAGCGACGCGAGGGCGGCAGCTATCCGCGCGGGCGGGGCCAGGCCGGCGGCGGGCGTGGCCGCGGCGGATTCCCGCAAGCCGCCCCTTGGGCGAACGGGCCGCTCAAGGCGTCGAGCCAGCTGACGCGCACCAAGATCATGGCGCGGGGCCGCGGCGAGGACACCCGCGAAGCCTTCATCCTGCTGGCGCTGGCGAGCCATCCGGCACTGATCCTGCGCTGTGCCGACGAGATCGCGGATCTCGCGCTGGAGGGGCCGGCGGCCGAGCGCTTCCGGCAGGCCCTGCTCGACGCGACCATGGAGGGCGTTCTCGACGAGGCGGCGCTGGCGATCCGGCTGGAGCAGCCGCGCGTTCAGGAGGCGCAGGCGCAGCTGATGGCCGTGACGGGCCCGGCCGAACGCCTGAAACTGGCGCAAGCCGCTGATCCGGAATCGGTTTTCGACTCGATTCGTCAGGCTATCGTCTTGCATCATCGCGCGCGGACGCTACATAGCGAGTTGAAGGCAGCCGAGCGCGCATTGGCTGACGAAGCGACCGAAGCCAATTTCGCCTGGATCAAGGACGTCAAGGCTCGCCTCGAGAGCATCGAGGGGACGGAGGCGATGTCCGAAGACTGAGCGGGACGCGGGGGTCGTCCGTCGATCCGCGTGTCGGCCGAGCGTGGTTTACGGTTCATCAAGGATGGGCGGTGCCATCTCGCCTGCGTGATTTGGTTGGGGTGAGCGCGCCGGACCTGCGGCCGCGCCGCCCCTTTATGCGTCCGCATATGGCTTTTTCCGAGCCGTGGCGGCCTGAGAGTGCGGAGCGCTATTGATGGCGACGAAAGTGAGCGAACGGGACAAGGCCGATCAGGCCACGCCGGAAGCCCCCCCGACCTCCGACGGTCCGTTGCTCGATCTGACGGATCAGGCCGTCAGGCGTATGATCAAGCTCGCGAAGAAGCGCGGCTATGTCACCTATGACGAACTGAACGAGGTTCTGCCGTCGGAGGAGTTCACCTCCGAGCAGATCGAGGACGTGCTCGGCCAGCTCAGCGAGCAGGGCATCAACGTCGTCGACAACGAGGATCCCGAAGCCTCCGGCGAGGAGCGCGCCGCGGCCCGCACCGGTACCAACGGCGCCGACGAGGAGGAGGTCGAGGGCGGCGATCTGGTCGACGCCTCGCGCTCGGCCCTGCCGGTCGAGACCAAGCGCAATCTGGAGCCGACCGAGCGCACCGACGATCCGGTGCGGATGTATCTGCGCGAGATGGGCTCTGTCGAGCTGCTCTCCCGCGAGGGCGAGATCGCGATCGCCAAGCGCATCGAGGCCGGCCGCGAGGCGATGATCGCGGGGCTCTGCGAGAGCCCGCTGACCTTCCAGGCGATCATCATCTGGCGCGACGAGCTGAACGAAGCGAAGGTCCTGCTGCGCGACATCATCGACCTCGAGGCGACCTATGCCGGCCCGGACGGCAAGAACCCGACGCAGATCGCGGGCGAGGGTGGCGAGGGCGAGGCCGCCCCGGCCGGTGAGGGCGAGGCGCCCGAGGGCGATTTGCCGCCCGATCTCGACGAAGACGACATGGAGAACAACGTGTCGCTCTCGGCCATGGAGGCCGAGCTGAAGCCGCGCGTGCTCGAGACCTTCGATTCGATCGCCGACAACTACAAGAAGCTGCGCCGCCTGCAGGACCAGGACATCGCCAACCGGCTGGAGAACACCAAGCTCTCGCCGTCGCAGGACCGCAAATACAAGAAGCTCAAGGACGACATCATCACCGCGGTGAAGTCGCTCTCGCTGAACAACAACCGTATCGAGGCGCTGGTCGAGCAGCTCTACGACATCAACAAGCGCCTGATCTCGCATGAGACGCGCCTGCTGCGCCTGGCGGAGAGCTATGGCGTCGGCCGCGAGGATTTCCTCAAGCAGCATGTCGGCGGCGAGCTCGATCCGAAATGGATCCTGCGCGTCTCCAAGCTGGGCTCGCGCGGCTGGAAGGAGTTCGTCGCGGCCGAACTCGAGCGCATCAAGAGCCTGCGCGACGAGATCCATACGCTGGCGAGCGAGACGGGCCTGGAGATCCAGGAGTTCCGCAAGATCGTGCTGATGGTCCAGAAGGGCGAGCGCGAGGCGCGTCAGGCAAAGAAGGAGATGATCGAGGCCAATCTGCGCCTCGTGATCTCGATCGCCAAGAAATACACCAATCGCGGCCTGCAGTTCCTCGACCTGATCCAGGAAGGCAACATCGGCCTGATGAAGGCGGTCGACAAGTTCGAGTACCGCCGCGGCTACAAGTTCTCGACCTACGCGACCTGGTGGATCCGCCAGGCGATCACCCGCTCGATCGCCGACCAGGCCCGCACGATCCGCATTCCCGTCCACATGATCGAGACGATCAACAAGATCGTGCGGACCTCGCGCCAGATGCTGCACGAGATCGGCCGCGAGCCCACGCCGGAGGAGCTGGCCGAGAAGCTCGCCATGCCGCTCGAGAAAGTGCGCAAGGTCCTCAAGATCGCCAAGGAGCCGATCTCGCTCGAAACGCCGATCGGTGACGAGGAGGACAGCCATCTCGGCGACTTCATCGAGGACAAGAACGCGATCCTGCCGATCGACGCGGCGATCCAGTCGAACCTGCGCGAGACCACCACGCGCGTGCTCGCCTCGCTCACGCCCCGCGAGGAGCGCGTGCTGCGCATGCGCTTCGGCATCGGCATGAATACCGACCACACGCTCGAAGAGGTCGGGCAGCAGTTCAGCGTCACCCGCGAGCGCATCCGCCAGATCGAGGCAAAGGCGCTCAGGAAGCTGAAGCATCCGAGCCGGAGCCGGAAGCTCAGGAGCTTCCTGGACAATTGACGAAAAAGCCGGCCGCAAGGCCGGCTTTCTTGTTCGTGACAGGGATTGTGGCCGTCACATCCCCTTCACCAGCGCCACCAACTGGTCGAGCGCGGTGCCCCAGCCCTGCTGGAAGCCCATCTCCTCGTGCTGCTTGCGGCCGGCTTCGTCCTTGTGCAGGGCGCGGGCCGTGTAGAGCGTTCCGGTCGCGGTCGGCTCGATTTCGATCGAGGCGGTCATGAAGCCGGAGCCCAGCGGGCGGTAGCCGGGGCCGAGCGCGTCGGTGAAGACGAGCAGCTTCTCCGGAACGACGAAGAGAAAGCAGCCGGTGCCGTCGTTCTTCTCGCCGTTGGGGCCTTCCATCACGGTGCGGAACTTGCCGCCGGGACGCAGGTCGATCTCGCACAGGGTGGTGCGCCAGGGCGCCGGCGTGAACCACTGCTTCAGCAGGGCCGGCTCGGTCCAGGCGCGCCAGACCAGATGCGGGGCGACCTCGACCTCGCGCTTGAGTTCGAGATCGAGCGCCGGGTCGAAGGCGGCGGCGGGCAGGGTCGTCATGGGCGTTCCTCGTCGTTTTTCAGGGTCAGGACGAAGGCGTCGAGCTGGTCGAGGCGCTGCGTCCAGAGGCTGCGCTGCGCCTCCAGCCAGGTTTCGGCGGCGGCGAGAGGTTCCCGGCGCAGGGAGCAGGTGCGCACGCGCCCGGATTTGGCCGTGGTGACGAGGCCGCTTTCCTCGAGCACCCTGAGATGCTGGAGGAAGCTCGGCAGCGCCATCTCGAAGGGCCGGGCGAGTTCGCTGACCGAGGCCGGCCCCCGCCCCAGCGCCTGCACCACCGCGCGCCGGGTCGGATCGGCCAGGGCACGGAAGGTGTCGTCGAGGGTGGAGGGCGTCACGGACATGGCGCGATTCAAGCCCAGAAAAATACTTAGGTCAATACCTAAGTTTTGAGGCTGGCCGGGGATGCAGGCGAGGCGGGCTTGATCCCGGCGGCGGCTTGCGGCTTGCTGGCCGCTGCTCCGCGGAGGCTCAAGCCCATGTCGCCCGAATTCCTCCTGACCTCGCTGATCGTCGTCGCCTCGCCGGGGACGGGTGCGATCTACACCATCGCGGCGGGGCTCACCCGGGGCTCGCGCGCGAGTGTGCTTGCCGCCTTCGCCTGCACGCTCGGCATCGTGCCGCATCTGCTGGCGGCGATGCTGGGGCTGGCGGCGCTGCTGCATGCCAGCGCGCTCGCCTTCGCCGTCGTGAAATATGCCGGCGTCGCCTATCTCCTGTTCATGGCCTGGCAGACGCTGCAGGAGCATGGGGCGCTGAGCGTCGAGGCGAAGGCCGATCCGCGCTCGGCATGGCGGGTGCTGCGCGACGGCGTCGCGATCAATGTCCTCAACCCCAAGCTCTCGATCTTCTTCGTCGCCTTCCTGCCGCAGTTCATCGCGGCCGGCGAGGCGGCGCCGCTGGCGCGCATGCTCGAACTGTCCGGCGTGTTCATGGCGATGACCTTCGTGGTGTTTGCGCTCTACGGCCTCTTCGCGGCGGCGATGCGCGACAAGGTGGTGACGCGGCCTGCGGTGATGGCCTGGCTGCGGCGGGGCTTCGCGGCGGCCTTCGTCGCGTTGGGAGCGAAGCTCGCCGTGACCGAGCGCTGAGATGGCGGCGCAGACGCTGCTGACGATCGCGACGCGCGGTCCGGGCCTCTACGAGTTCACGCGGGAGGCGACCGCTTTCGTCGCCGGGGCCGGGATCGAGACCGGGCTGCTGACGCTCTTCCTGCGCCACACCTCCTGCTCGCTGCTGATCCAGGAGAATGCCGATCCCGATGTGCGCGTCGATCTCGAGGCCTTCTTCCGTCGGCTCGTGCCCTCCGCCGACGATCCGGCGATGGATTATCTCGTCCACCGGGCGGAGGGTCCCGACGACATGCCGGCCCACATCAAGGCGGCGCTGACGCCGGTCTCGCTCTCGATCCCGGTGATGGGCGGGCGGCTGGCGCTCGGCACCTGGCAGGGGATCTACCTGTTCGAGCACCGCGCCCGCCCGCACCGGCGCGAGGTGGTGCTGCACCTAGCGGCGTGAGGCATCCTCACCCCGCCAGATCCGCCTTCAGCGCATCGATCCGTTTCGACGCTTCGGCCTTGCTCAGATCCTCGGCGAAGTCCCCTGGCCGCTGCGTCTGCTCGGACAGGGTCTTGAGATAGGATGTCTGCGCGCCCGTCATCGGGTCGTCGCCTGACACCCAGTCGGCGGGATCCTTCTGCGTGTTGTCCGGCGGGTTTGGGTCGCGCTTGGGATTGTCGTCCAGCGGGCTGGCGTGTTCGTCGGTGCGGCTCGTCACGATGCGTCTCCGTTCCTGATTTGTTCACTGACAACGAGCCGCGCGCCGACGGGTTCCCCATCGCGCCGCAATCTGGGAGAAGGGGCGCGGCGCCCGATGGACAAGGAGACAGCCCATGTCGTTTCTCAAGAAGCTCTTCGGCGGTGGCCAGGCGGCCGAGGCAAAGCCGACGGGCCCGGCGAAGACCATCGAGCACAACGGCTTCACCATCCATGCGACGCCCTATCAGGAGGGCGGCCAGTGGCAGCTCTGCGGCGTCGTCGAAAAGACGATCGAGGGGGAGCTGAAGAGCCACCGCTTCGTCCGGGCCGACCGTTTCCCGGGCAAGGACGAGGCCGTCGATTTCACGCTGGTCAAGGGCCAGCAGCTGGTCGATCAGGCCGGAGAGAGCGTCTTCCGCTAGCGTTCCGGGGGGCGACGCAAGACCGCAGGAACGGACATGGCCCGTGCGGGTTGTCGAGGCATCATCCTCAACCCGAACAAGGAGGCCGTCCCATGAACGACCTGTCAGGCAAGACCATCCTCATCCTCGCCACCAACGGCTTCGAGCAGTCGGAGCTCGATGTTCCGCATGCCAAGCTGAAGGAAGCCGGCGCGACCGTGCATATCGTCGCGCCCGAGGCCGGGGAAATCACGGGCTGGGACCAGAAGGACTGGGGCCGCGCGGTGAAGGTCGACAAGACAATCGCCGAGGTCAGCGCCGATGCCTATGACGCTATCGTGTTGCCGGGCGGGCAGATGAACCCCGACACGCTGCGCGGCACGCCCGAGGCGCTGACGCTGATCAAGCGCTTCTTCGAGCAGGGCAAGGTCGTCGCCGCCGTCTGCCACGCTCCCTGGCTGCTGATCGACACCGGCATCGCCAAGGGCCGCCGTCTGACCTCGTACAACACGATGAAGCAGGACATGATCAATGCCGGCGCGATGTGGGAGGACAGCGAAGTCGTCACCGACAAGGGCGTCGTCACCTCGCGCAAGCCCGACGATCTGCCGGCTTTCGTCGCCAAGATCATCGAAGAGGTCAATGAGGGCCGCCACGAGCGCCGCGCCGCCTGACGTTTCCGCGCCACCTCCGGGTGGCGCTGGATCGGACCCAGGCTCACCGCCTGGGTCCCGCTCAGGGTGGGGTCGCGGCACGGCCCCGCCCTGAACGCCGACCGGCCCCGCCTTGCGCGAGCTTGCCGCCGCTCGGCCGACTGCCTTACTCCTCGGTGAAGAACGTCGGTCCTGTGAGCCGGCGCGCCGAGGAAACATGTCCAGCGACGACTCCCGTTACGCGCCCGATTCTTCCTATGCCTGGCTGCGGCTGGCCGTGTCGCTGCTGGTCGGCACGGCGGCCTGTGTCGGCACCTGGTCGGTCGTCGTCGTGCTGCCTTCGGTGCAGGCCGAGTTCGGGACGCTGCGGGCCGGGGCTGCGCTGCCCTATACCTGCGTCATGCTGGGCTTCGGCTTCGGCAATATCGCCATGGGCCGCATCGCCGACCGCTACGGGATCATCGTGCCGATCGTGGGCGGCGCCTTGCTGCTGGGCAGCGGTTACATCCTGGCCGGCATGGCGCAATCGCTCTGGCAGTTCGCCCTCGTCCATCTCTTCCTGATCGGCGTCGGCGGTGGGGCGGGCTTCTCGCCGCTGATCGCGGATCTCTCGCATTGGTTTCGCAAGCATCGCGGTCTCGCGGTCGTCTTCGGTGCGTCCGGCAGCTATCTGGCGGGCGTGATCTGGCCGCAGGTCATCACCTGGGGCGTCGCGAACCATGGCTGGCGCGCGACCCATATCGGCATCGGGCTCGCGGTGATGGCGATCATGCTGCCGTTCTCGCCGTTCTTCCGCCGGCGGCCCTCGGCCGCGAGCATCGCCGCGCAGGAGGCGGCGAGCACGAGCGCGCGCGGCGATCTCGGTCTCTCCGCGAGCCAGCTGCAGTGGCTGCTGGCGATCGCGGGGTTCTCCTGCTGCGTCGCCATGGCGATGCCGCAGGTCCATATCGTCGCCTATTGCAGCGATCTCGGTTACGGCGTGGCGCGCGGCGCCGAGATGCTCTCGCTGATGCTGGCGCTCGGCATCATCAGCCGCATCGGTTCGGGCTTCGTCGCCGACCGCATCGGCGGCACGGCGACGCTGGCGATCGGCTCGCTGATGCAGGGACTCGCGCTTTTCCTCTATCTCTGGTTCGACGGGCTCACCTCGCTCTTCATCGTCACCGGCATTTTCGGCCTGTTCCAGGGCGGCATCGTGCCGATGTATGCGGTGATCATCCGGGAATATCTGCCGGCGCGGGAGGCCGGCGTGCGGATCGGCCTCGTCATGTCCTCGACCATCCTGGGCATGGCCTTCGGCGGCTATGTCTCGGGCGCGATCTTCGACGCCTTCGCCTCCTACCGCGCCGCCTTCCTGAACGGGCTGGCCTGGAACCTCGTCAACCTCGCGGTGGTGTGCTGGCTGATGATGCGGGCGCGGCGTCGGCCGATCGGGCCAGAGTCGGCGGCGGCCGTCTGACGCAGGCTATCCATCCCCGTCACGCTTGACGCCGATGCCTCGCGCATCCGATGTCCGCGCAACCATAACCTCCGAGGATACGTCCATGCTTCGCACCACCATCGCCGGCAGCCTGCCCAAGCCGACCTGGCTCGCCGAGTCCGAGCGACTCTGGGCGCCGTGGAAGCTGGAAGGGGTGGCGCTGCAGGAGGGCCGGCGCGATGCGACGATCCTGGCGGTGAAGCTGCAGGAGGATGCCGGCATCGACATCGTCGGCGACGGCGAGCAGGCGCGGGTGCATTTCGTCCACGGCTTCCTGGCCAATCTCGACGGCATCGACTTCGACAAGAAGACGATCATGGGCATCCGCAACAACCGCTACGAGGCGGAGGTGCCGACGGTCACCGGCGCGATCCGCCGCAAGGGGCCGGTCCACAGCATGGAGGCCAAGGCCGCCCGGGCGCATACGACCCGCAAGCTGAAGTTCACGCTGCCGGGGCCGATGACGATCGTCGACACCATCGCCGACGAGCACTATGGCCGCCGCGAGGACCTCGCCATGGCCTTCGCCGCCGTGCTGAACGAGGAGGCGCATGAGCTGCAGGCGCTGGGCGTCGACGTCATCCAGTTCGACGAGCCCGCCTTCAACGTCTACATGAAGGAGGTGCCGGACTGGGGCATCGCCTGCCTCGAGCGCGCCGCGCAGGGGCTGACCGCGACCACCGCCGTTCACATCTGCTACGGCTACGGGATCAAGGCCAATATCGACTGGAAGGCGACGCTCGGCGAGGAGTGGCGCCATTACGAGCAGACCTTCCCGGCGATCGCGAAGAGCTCGATCCAGCAGGTCTCGCTGGAGTGCCGCAACTCCAAGGTGCCGCTCGACCTGATCAAGCTGCTCGACGGCAAGGACGTGCTGGCTGGCGCGATCGACGTCGCCTCCAACACGGTCGAGACGCCCGAGGAGGTCGCCGCGACGATCCGCGCGGCGCTGGCCTTCGTCGCGCCCGAGAAGCTCTTCCCCTGCACCAATTGCGGCATGGCCCCGATGTCGGCCGAGGTCGCCTATGGCAAGCTTGCGGCGCTGTCGGCCGGTGCGGCGCTGGTGCGCAAGGAGCTCGGCGCGGCCTGAAGTCGAGCGGTTCCCGTCAACGCTCCGATCCATCTGGCGCAGGCGCGGTGGCGCGTGCTCCAATGGCCGGGGATTCGACGGGGGGTGAGCGCATGACGAAAGAAGCGGGCGTGGCGCAGGACGAGGCGCCGCGTGGCAACCTGACGGTGCGCATCAATGCGATGCCGGCCGACACCAACGCGAATGGCGACATCTTCGGCGGCTGGGTGATGTCGCGAATGGACGCCGCCGGCGGCATCGCCGGCGTCGACCGGGCGCAGGGCCGTGTCGTCACCATTGCGGTGGATGCGATGACCTTCATCCGGCCCGTGAAGGTCGGCGACGTGCTCAGCGTCTATACCGAGGTCGAGTCCGTCGGCCGGACCTCGATGAAGATCCATGTCGAGGCCTGGGCGCGGCGCTTCCGCACCATGATCCACGAAAAGGTCACCGACGCGACCTTCACCTTCGTCGCGATCGACGAGGAGGGGCGCCCGCGCCCGGTGCCTCGATCCGTCGAAACGCCCTAGGGCGCTTCCTCGGCCCGTCTGAAACGCAGAGACTCGTCGCGCTGCTTGGATGGCTGGCAGGCCATGCGAGACCCAGCATTCAGTCCGGCGTGACGCAAGGTCTGGAGGACTTTGAGTGGTAATGGTTCCGGCGCGGACCTCATTCCGAGCCGCCGCGCCGAAAATGCCAAAAAACTAACGAACGCTGAATCGTCGGAATCACGGCTGATTCAGAAGAATCCAGTCACTTAACCCTTCGTTAGGTGCGTCCCCTTCATCCTTCCGGTCAGCTGGCCTAACCCGACTGACAACGGAAGAGAAACATTTGGGGGAAACCGTTTCATGACCACTCGTCGTGACGTCCTGACTGGTCTTGCCTGCGCCTCCACTGCCTCCCTGCTGCCCGCTCGCGCTTTCGCCGATCCCGGCGTCATGGCCGACAAGATCATCCTCGGCCAGGCGGCCGTCTTCGAAGGCCCTGCCAGTGCGCTGGGGCTCGGCATGCGCGATGGCCTGACCGCCGCTTTCGCCGAAGCCAATGCCAAGGGCGGCGTCGCCGGGCGCAAGATCGAACTTCTGACGCAAGACGATGGCTATGAGCCCGGCAAGTCGATCGAGGCGACCAAGGCGCTGATCGCCAAGGACGTCTTCGCCTTGGTCGGCCCGGTCGGCACGCCGACGTCGATGGCCGCCCACCCGATCGCAAAGGAAGCCGGCCTGCCCTTCATCGGCGCTTTCACCGGCGCCGAGGGCTTGCGCGATCCCTATCTGCCGCATGTCGTCAATGTGCGCGCCTCCTATTTCCAGGAGACCGAGGTCTGGATCGAGCGCCTCGTCAAGGACAAGGGCTTCTCCAAGATCGCGATCTTCTATCAGGACGATGCCTTCGGCCGGGCCGGTCTGGCCGGCGTCAAGAAGGCGATGGATGCGCGCAAGATGAGCCTGGTCGCCGAAGGCACCTTCGAGCGCAACACGGTCGCGGTCCGGTCCGCCCTGCTCGAGATCCGCAAGGCCAATCCCGAAGCCGTGGTGATGGTCGGCCCCTACAAGCCCTGCGCCGAGTTCATCAAGCTGTGCAAGCAGGTGAAGTTCGCGCCGGTCTTCATGAACATCTCCTTCGTCGGCTCCGATGCACTGGCCGCCGAGCTCGGCGATGCGGGCGCCGGCGTCTACGTCACGCAGGTCGTGCCGTTGCCGACGGACGCTTCGATCCCCGTGGTGAAGGCCTACCAGGCGGCGCTGGCCGCCAGCGACGCCAAGGACAAGAAGCCGGGTTTCGTCTCGCTGGAGGGTTATCTCGTTGGCCGCACCGTCGTCGCCGCTCTCGAGAAGGCCGGCAAGAATCCGACGCGCAAGGCCTTGATGGAGGCCCTGACCAACGGCTCCTACGACTTCGGCGGCTTCAAGATGACCTTCGGCCCCAATGACAACCGCGGTTCCGACGACGTCTATCTGACGGTGATCGGATCGGACGGTACCTTCAAGGCGGTCAGCTCCCTGTCCGCCTGAGCCGCATCCGCCGCGTCGCAATTCGGAGAACGACATGAGGAAGGCCAAGAAGCCGGCGCGCCCGCGTGCGCCGCTGCGCGTCGGCATCGCCGCCCGCATCTACGCCGCGCTCGGCGCCTTGACGACGCTGACGATCGTCGCTTCGGCGGTGGCCTGGCTGTCCTATGACCGGATCAGCGCCACCGTCGGCGAAATGGTCGAGCACAAGATGCCGACTGTGGAAATGGTGCTCGAGCTCTCCCAGGTCGCGACGCAATCGACAGCGCTGGCGCCGCGCTTTCTGAACGTGCAGACCGTACAGCAGCGCGCCCGCCTGACCACCGAGCTGGACACGATCGAGGCACGGCAATTCGAGCTCGTGCGGACGGTGGGCAAGATCGCCGGCGTCGACATGAAGCCGGTTCAAAAGGCGCTCGACGACCTGTCCCTGCGGATCAACGACATCAATGATCTGACCGGCACGAGGCTGCGCAATTCCGCCCAGATGGCGTCGGCGCTCGAACAGCTGAGCAAGGCGCGCGAAGATTTCGTCAAGGTCGTCGGCGGGGAGGCGGATGAGCGGCAGTTCAACGTCGTGCTCGGCATCGAGAGCGTGAAGGGGCTGGACGGCGCGCAGCTCGACGAGGCGCTGAAGACCGTCAACGATCTCGAATTCCCCGCCTTCGATCTGGCGCGCAAGCTGGAAGCGCAGGTCAACGAGCTGATCGGGCTCTTGCGCGAGGTCGGCCAGATCGCGGATCAGTCGCTGCTTGGCCTCGCGCGCGAACGCCTCAACGCCGTCGTGCTGCGGATCGAGAAGGACATGGCCGCCGCCGACAAGATCAAGCCCAACGACGCACGCAACCGCGTGATCGACTCGGTCATTGCCCTCGGCGAAGGGCCGCGCGGCGTGGTGGCGCTGCGCCAGCGGGATATCGAAACGCAGGACGCGATCAACGCCCGCGTCGTCGATATCGACCAGGCCGCGGCGACCTTGCGGGCGGAGATCGACAAGCTTGTTGCCTCGGCCCGCTCCGGCGCCGTTGCCGCGAATGCCTCGACGGCGAGCCTGATCGAGCAGAGCTAGATCTGGCTCGGCGCCATCGGCGTCGGCTCGCTGCTGATCGCGCTCGTGCTGTCCCTGCTCTACGTCCGTCCTGCGATCATCGGCCGGCTGAACCGTCTGTGGGCGGCGACGCG
>NZ_LSKN01000058.1:0-288 GCF_001557075.1 Methylobacterium sp. CCH7-A2 | reverse complement strand
CCAGCTGCCATGGCGAATTCGGCCAGGGCAATGGCCGCTGGCCGGTGCTGGCGGGCGGGCAGGGCACGCTCAAGGCCGACAGGCCGGAGAAGACGATCGGCTCGTTCTGGCCGGATCTTTCGACGGTCTATGACTACATCCACCGGGCCATGCCCTTCGGCAACGCCCAGTCGCTGAGCGCCGACGACACTTACGCGCTCACCGCCTACCTCCTCTTTCTCAACGACATCGTAAAGGACGAGGACTTCGAATTGTCGGACAAGAACTTCACATCGGTGAAGCTGCCCA
>NZ_LSKN01000057.1:0-311 GCF_001557075.1 Methylobacterium sp. CCH7-A2 | reverse complement strand
GTGTCGAAGCAGCGCCAACAGCCGCCGCCCCGTCCCGCGCGCAGGTGTTTTGTGCCGACCAGATCGCCTTCTGGTTATCCGTGCCACGGGTCGCGCGGCCTGACTCACCCGCGCGATGGCGATCTGCGCCTCCGCCGCCTTCGGCCCGCAACGGCCTCAGGCGACGAAACCCGCAACCCCGCCCGGCCGCACGATGCCTCGCGACAGCCCCCTTGGTCGGGCGGAGCGGGAGGAGAATAGGCATGGGTTCGGGCAGCGGGGATAAGTCAGCCTCCTTCTCCCCTCGGGGGAGAAGGTCCGGCAGGGGATGA
>NZ_LSKN01000056.1:0-1723 GCF_001557075.1 Methylobacterium sp. CCH7-A2 | reverse complement strand
TCGCGCAGGAAGCCGGCTCGATGCTGGCGAAGCTGGTGCCCGACATCAAGAAGACTGCCGAGCTGGTCGAGGAGATCACCGCCGCCTGCCGCGAGCAGGATGTGGGGTCTACCCAGATCAACCAGGCGATCCAGCAGCTCGATAAGGTGACGCAGCAGAACGCCGCGGCCTCCGAGGAGGTCTCCGCCACCTCCGAGGAACTCGCCGCCCAGGCCGAGCAGCTTCAGAACACCATCGCCTTCTTCCGGCTCGACGAGCGGGCGGGCGCGGTCGAGATCGCGCAGCCGGTCGCGAAAGCCGTCAAGCAGCTGCGCGGCAAGGCGGCGACGATGGCTGCGGCCATCCAGCCCCGCAAGCCGGCCGCAGCGAAACCCGCCCGCAAGGCTGCCGCCGGCGGCTTCTCCTTCGACCTCGCCGATGGCGGCGACCAGGACGACGCCGCCTTTCACCGCAACTGACCGCTGACCCCGCCACGATCCGACGCGAGCCTGCGTCGGGTCCGGCCGGGCGACCGGCCATCACCTCCGGAGATCCGCCATGACGTTCTTCGACAACCTCTCGATCCGCAGCAAGATCGTGACGGCGCTGTCCGTCGTGATCCTGGTCATGGTGGGCGCGAGCGTGATCACCCACATCGAGTCCTCGCAGATTCGTCAGACGACGAAGTGGACGGACCACACAGACGAGGTCGTCGAGGCGTCGAACCACCTCCTGTCGGCGATGGTCGATCAGGAGACCGGGCTGCGCGGTTTCCTGCTCTCCGGCGACAACGCCTTCCTCGCGCCCTATCGCGCTGGCGCCGCGGAGTTCGACCGCTGGATCGCCAAGGCCCGGCAGCTGACCACGGACGATGCCGCTCAGCAGGCGCGCTTCGGCGAGATCCAGAAGCTCTCCGAGACCTGGCATCGGGAATCGGCCGACCGCGCCATCGCCCTGATGGCGAAGCCCGAGACGCGCGAGGCGGCCCGCCAGATCGAGATCTCCGGCACCGGCAAGGCCGCGATGGACGGGCTCCGCGCCAAGGTCGCCGAAGTCCTCAGCCACGAGAAGACGCTCTCGATCCCGCGGCTGAAGGCTCAGGAGACCGCCTTCGACATCACCGAGAAGGTCGTCTACGGCAGCGTCATTCTCAACATCCTCATCGCGCTCGGCATCGGCGTGCTGCTGACCCGCACCATCGCCCGGCCGATCACCCGCGTCACCGCCAAGCTGGCCACGCTGGCCGCTCCCGTCGAGACCGGTCGCCGGGACGAGATCGGCCGCATGGAGGGCTGCGCGCTGGCTGTCGAGAACGCCTTCGGCGACATCTCCCGCGTCGTGGCGGCCGTTTCGGTCGGCGATCTCTCGCAGTCCGTCGAGAAGGACTATGGCGGGCTCAGCCAGGATGTCGCCAAGGGCCTGGCCGAGATGACCGCCAACCTCAACGCCACCGCGGCGGTTGCGGATGCGATCGCCTCCGGCGACCTGACGGTGGACGCCAAGCCGCTCTCCGAGAAAGACACGCTCGGCATTTCGCTCGAGAACATGGTGATCAAGCTGCGCGAGGTCGTCGCCCAGTTGGCCGCCGCCGCCGAGAACATGTCCTCGGGCTCTCAGGAACTCTCGGCCAGCGCCGAGCAGCTCTCGCAGGGCTCGACCGAGCAGGCCTCGTCGACCGAGGAGGCCTCATCCTCGATGGAGGAGATGGCCGCGAATGTGAAGCAGAACGCCGAGAACGCGCAGA
>NZ_LSKN01000055.1:0-7081 GCF_001557075.1 Methylobacterium sp. CCH7-A2 | reverse complement strand
CCCGACCGCCGCATGCTGTTGGCCGGAGCCAGTGCGACCGCGGCACTCGCCGCGCTCGGCTTTGCGCCGGAAGCGTTGGCCCAGCAGGGGCTGCGGCTGGGCGAGGCGGAAAGCTTCGGCTTCGACGCGCTCAAACAGCGCGCCCGCGAGATGGCGGCGAAGCCTTATCAGGCGCCGCCGAGCCCGCGGCCCGACGTGCTGGAACGGATCGACTACGACGCCCATGGCAAGATCCGCTTCAAGCCGGAGATGGCCCTCTGGGCGAACGGTCCCTCCGCCTGGCCGGTGACCTTCTTCCATCTCGGCCGCTACTTCCAGAAGCCGGTCCGGATGCATGTCGTCGAGGGCGGCCGCGCCCGCGAGATCGTCTATGACGAGAGCTATTTCGAGATGCCGGCGGATTCGCCGGCGCGCGAACTGCCGCGCGGGGCGGGCTTTGCCGGCTTCCGCTTCCAGGAGAGCCGCACCGGTCATCCCGGCCGCAAGGGCGAGAAGCTGGAGTGGCAGAAGAACGACTGGGTCGCCTTTCTCGGCGCCTCCTATTTCCGCGCCATCGGCGAGCTCTACCAGTACGGCCTGTCGGCGCGGGGCCTCGCCATCGACCCCGCCGTGGCGGGCAAGGCCGAGGAATTCCCCGACTTCACCCATATCTGGCTTGAGACGCCGCAGCCTGGCGCCGAATTCGTCGTCGTCTATGCCCTGCTGTCCGGCCCCAGTGTGGCGGGCGCCTATCGCTTCCGGATGCATCGCGGCAAGGGCGTGACGATGGAGATCGAGAGCGAGATCCATCTGCGCAAGGATGTCGAGCGGCTCGGCATCGCGCCGCTGACCTCGATGTACTGGTACTCCGAGAAGGCCAAGACGACCGCCGTCGACTGGCGCCCGGAGGTCCATGATTCCGACGGCCTCGCGCTCTGGACCGGCGCAGGCGAGCGGGCGCTGCGCCCGCTGAACAACCCGCCGCGCACGATGGCCTCGTCCTTCATGGACGACAACCCGCGCGGCTTCGGGCTGGTGCAGCGCGACCGCGAGGTCGGGCATTATCTCGACGGCGTCTTCTACGAGCGCCGTCCGAGCCTCTGGGTCGAGACGCAAGGGAACTGGGGCAAGGGCGCGGTCCAGCTCATCGAGATCCCGACCGACGACGAGATCCACGACAACATCGTCGCCATGTGGGTGCCGGCCGGTCCCGCCAAGGCGGGCGCCACCTACGCGTTGCGCTACAAGCTGCACTGGCTCGCCGACGAACCCTTCCAGGGCGATCTCGGTCGCGTCGTCGCCACGCGGCTCGGCAATGGCGGCCAGCCCGGCACGACCCGCCCGAAGGGCGTGCGCAAGTTCATGGTCGAGTTCAAGGGGCCGGCGCTGGAGGCCATCCCCTTCGGCGTGAAGCCCGAGGTCGTGCTCTCGGCCTCGCGCGGCAGCTATTCCTACATCTTCGCCGAGGCCGTGCCCAATGATGTCCCCGGCCACTGGCGCGCCCAGTTCGACCTGACGGTCGAAGGCCAGGACCCGGTCGAAATGCGCTGCTTCCTGAAGGCCGGCGACAAGGTGCTCACCGAGACCTGGCTGTATCAGTATCTGCCGTTCTGAGGCGGCAGCCGCTGAGACCGCCTGCGATCGGCCGGGCCGACGACCAACCTTGCCTCTGCTGTGTTGTAACAGTATATCATCGCACATGGCTGACCGGCACGCCCATCCTGTTACCCACGCCGTCCCGCAGGCTCCGGGCTGGTCGCTGCTGCGACTCTCGGCGCTGGGGCGCATGGGTCTGGCGGCCGGCGTCGTCGCCCTATTGTGGATCGCGACCTTCGCGGTGATCGCGTGACGCGGGGAACCGCCGCCATGTCTGCCATCCGCCTGACCGATCTGACGCTGGGCTATGACCGGCATCCGGCCGTGCATCATCTCTCGGGCGAGATCGCCACGGGCAGCCTGACGGCCATCGTCGGCCCCAACGGTGCCGGCAAGTCGACCCTGCTCAAGGGCATTGCCGGGGCGTTATCTCCGCTGGGCGGCGACATCGCCCTGGCTCGCGGCCGGCGCCTGGCCTATCTGCCGCAGCAGGCGGAGCTCGACCGCTCCTTCCCGATCCATGTCTACGATCTCGTCGCGATGGGGCTGTGGAACCGGGCCGGCATCTTCGGACGCATCGGGGGCGGAGCCGCCGCCAAGATCGAGGCGGCGATCGCCGCCGTCGGGCTCGCCGGCTTCGAGCGCCGGCCGATCGGTGCGCTTTCCGGCGGCCAGATGCAGCGCGCCCTCTTCGCGCGGCTGCTGCTGCAGGACGCCGACATCATTCTGCTCGACGAGCCCTTCACCGCCATCGACGCCCGCACCACCGCCGATCTGCTGGCGCTGGTGCAGCGCTGGCATGGCGAAAGCCGGACCGTCGTCGCGGTCCTCCACGACATCGAGACGGTGCGCCGCGCCTTTCCGCAAACGCTGCTGCTGGCGCGGGAGAGCGTCGCCTGGGGCGCAACCGCCGAGGTTCTGACCGCCGCCAACCTGCTGAAGGCGCGCCGCATGGTCGAGGCCTTCGACAGCCACGCGGAACCGTGCGAGCGCGACGCGGCGTGAGCCCGGTTCACGTCCGTCACTTCTGAGAGATTCCCTGCCGGGTCATCCCGGGCGGCCGAAGGGAGACCCGGGATCCATTCCGGAACCTCTCCGGCATGCGCTCCGGAATGGGTCCCGGGTCTGCGCTTCGCTCCGCCCGGGACGACGGCGCGCTTGAACGGACCACAGGTTTGCATGCTCTACGACCTCTTCATCGGCCCCTTCGCCGAATTCGACTTCATGCGCCGGGCGCTGGTCGGCGTCGTCGCACTGTCGGTCTCGGGCGGTGCCATCGGGGTCTTCCTGATGCTGCGCCGGATGAGCCTGACCGGCGACGCCATGGCCCATGCCATCCTGCCCGGTGCCGCGATCGGCTATCTCGTCGCCGGCTTCTCGCTGCCGGCGATGACGCTGGGCGGGCTCGCGGCCGGCTTTGCGGTGGCGCTCGCGGCGGGAGCCGTAGCCCGCGTCACGGTGATCAAGGAGGACGCCTCGCTCGCCGCCTTCTACCTGATCTCGCTGGCGCTCGGCGTCACAATCGTCTCTCTGCGCGGCTCGGCGGTCGACCTCTTCCATGTCCTCTTCGGCAATGTGCTGGCGCTCGACGACGACGTGCTGATCCTGCTTTCGGGGGTGGCGACGGTCTCCCTGATGACTCTCGCGGCGCTCTATCGCCCGCTGGTGATGGAATGCGTCGATCCCGGCTTCCTGCGCTCGGTCAGCCGCTCCGGCGGCCTCGTCCATCTCACCTTCCTCGGCCTCGTCGTGCTCAATCTGGTGGCCGGCTTCCATGCGCTGGGCACATTGCTGGCGGTCGGGCTGATGATGCTGCCCGCGGCGGCCGCCCGGTTCTGGACCGCCGACATCACGCGGCTGATCCTGCTCGCCAGCGGCTTCGGCATGGTCGCGGGCTATGCCGGGCTGGTGCTGTCCTACTCGGCGGGCAGCAATCTGCCGGCAGGGCCGGCAATCATCCTCGCGGCGGGCGCGCTCTATCTCGGCTCGCTCCTGCTCGGCACGCAGGGCGGGCTCGCCCGTCGGCTCTTGCCGCGCCGGCACCTTCAGGCGTAGTGATGTTATAGTGTTGCATCATTCACTGGAGGCACTCATGCCGAACCGTCGCGCCCTGCTCGGCGCCTTCGCCGCCGGGCTCATCCTCGCCCAGGCGTCGCTGGCCGCCACCGCCCAGGAGAAGCTGCCCGTCGTCGCGAGCTTCTCGATCCTGGGCGACTTCGTGAAGGAGGTCGGCGGCGATCGCATCGCACTGACCACGCTCGTCGGCCCCAATGGCGACGCCCATGTCTATTCGCCGACGCCGGCCGATGCGAAGGCGATGGCCGGGGCCAAGCTCGTCGTCGTCAACGGGCTGAAATTCGAGGGCTGGATCACCCGGCTGATCAAGTCGTCCGGCACCAAGGCGACGATCGCGACCGCGACCACCGGCATCACGCCGCTGCAGAACGAAGCCGACGATCACGACCACGGCAAGAAGGACAAGCACGGCCACAACCATGCCGGCCAGGACGATCCGCACGCCTGGCAGAGCGTCGCCAACGCCAAGATCTACGTCGCCAACATCCGCGATGCCCTGGTGAAGGCCGATCCGGCCGGCCAGGCGAACTACGAGGCCAATGCGACGCGCTATCTCGCCCAGCTCGATGCGGTCGAGGCCGAGGTCAAGGCGGCGATCGCACGCATTCCGGCCGATCGCCGCAAGGCGATCACCTCGCACGACGCCTTCGGCTATTTCGTGAAGGCTTACGGCATCGAGTTCATCGCGCCGCAGGGCGTCTCGACCGAGGCCGAGGCCTCGGCCAAGGATGTCGGCCGCATCATCCGGCAGATCAAGGCGGAGAAGATCCCGGCCGTCTTCCTCGAAAACGTCACCAATCCACGCCTCGTCGAGCGGATCGCCAAGGAGAGCGGCGCCAGGGTCGGCGGCCAGATCTTCTCCGACGCGCTGTCGGATGCGGCCGGTCCGGCCGGGACTTACATCGCGATGATGAAACACAATATAAGCCAGATCGAAAAGGCGCTCGCCGCCGGCCCGGCCTGAGAGGCATCTGGACCCCGACCGCGACGTCATCCCGGACAAGCCGCGCAGCGGCGCCGAGCCGGGATCCATTCCTGACCCGTTCGGGAATGGATCCCGGCTCTCCGCTTCGCTTCGGCCGGGATGACCCGCGAGGATGTCGGATCCGACGGTGTCACTGGACCGCCTCGTTGAAGCAGGATCGACCATGTCCGAGAAAATTCCCGTCACGGTGCTCACCGGCTATCTGGGCGCCGGCAAGACCACGCTTCTGAACCGCATCCTCACCGAGGACCACGGCAAGAAATTCGCCGTCATCGTCAACGAGTTCGGCGAGGCCGGCATCGATGGCGACCTCGTCGTCGGCGCCGACGAGGAAGTCTTCGAGATGAACAACGGCTGCATCTGCTGCACCGTGCGCGGCGACCTGATCCGCATTCTCGACGGGCTGATGAAGCGCAAGGGCAAGTTCGACGCGATCATCGTCGAGACGACGGGCCTCGCCGATCCTGCCCCCGTCGCCCAGACCTTCTTCGTCGACCAGGATGTCGGCGACGCCACCAAGCTCGATGCGGTGATCACCGTGACCGACGCGAAATGGCTCAAGGAGCGGCTCAAGGACGCGCCGGAGGCCAAGAACCAGATCGCCTTCGCCGATGTGATCGTGCTCAACAAGACCGATCTCGTGACGCCCGAAGAGCTCGCCTCGGTCGAGGCCGCGATCCGCGCCATCAACCCCTATGCCAAGCTGCACAAGACCGAGCGCTGCGCGCTGCCGATCGACCAGCTGCTCGACCGCAACGCCTTCGATCTCGACCGCATCCTCGACATCGAGCCGGATTTCCTCGAATCCGGCCATCACCACCATCATTCGGACGAGGTCCGCTCGATGTCCTTCACGATCCCCGGCGATGTCGATCCCGAGAAGTTCATGCCCTGGATCAACGATGTCAGCCAGGCGCAGGGGCCCAATATCCTGCGCTCCAAGGGCATCCTCGCCTTCAAGGGCGAGCCGCGCCGCTTCGTCTTCCAGGGCGTGCACATGATCCTGGACGGCGATCTCCAGCGCGACTGGAAGGCCGGCGAAACGCGCGAAAGCCGTCTCGTCTTCATCGGCCGCGACCTGAACGAGAACGAGCTGCGCAAAGGCTTCGAGGCCTGCGCGGCGTGAGCCGTCCGCAGTCGGAGCGCTCTCCCGTCATTGCGAGGAGCGCAGCGACGAAGCAATCCAGAGCCGCGTGCGCTACGCCTCCTGGATTGCTTCGCTCCGCTCGCAATGACGGTTCAAGCCACGTCGAAAACGTTCTAAAGCCTCAGCCATGAACACGACCACCGCCCCCGTCTCGCTGCGCGAGCATGTCGTCCCCGTCGAGGCCGGAGCGCATGTCGTCGGCGCCCATTGGCTGGGATCGACGCTCGCCCTCGCCCTCGCCGATGGCCGCGTGCTGCGCTGGACGGACGGCGTGAGCGAAAATGTCGAGGCCCATGCCGGCGGCATCCTCTGCGCCTGTGGCGACGGCCAGCGGCTGATCACGGGCGGCGATGACGGACGGGTGGTCGCGCTGACGGCGGACGGAGGCCCTGCCGAGCTCGCCCGCGACGAGAAGCGGCGCTGGATCGATGCGGTGACGCTCTCACCCTCCGGCAGCCTCGCCTGGAATACCGGCCGCACTGTCCATGCCCGCGACGACAAGGGCCGCGTCACCTCGCTCGACCTGGCTTCGACCCCGCAGGGGCTGGTCTTCGCGCCCAAGGGCTATCGCCTCGCCATCGGCCAGATGAACGGCGTCTCGCTCTGGTATCCGGCGACGCAGACCAAGCCTGAGTTCCTCGACTGGAAGGGCTCGCATCTCGACGTCGTCTGGTCGCCGGACGGGCGCTTCGTCGTCTCCTCGATGCAGGAGAACGCGCTGCATGGCTGGCGCCTGGGCGAGAAGCCGAGCCATATGCGGATGACCGGCTATCCGGCCAAGCCGCGCTCGCTGTCCTGGTCGCATGACGGGCTCTGGCTGGCCTCGAGCGGAGCGGACGCCGCCATCGTCTGGCCCTTCCAGGGCGACGGCCCGCAGGGCAAGGCGCCGCGCGAATGCGGCGCCCGCCACGCCAAGGTCACCCGCGTCGCCTTCCACCCCAAGGCGCTGGTCCTCGCGGTCGGCTATGACGATGGCTGCATCCTGATGATCCGCCTGACCGACGCCTCGGAACTGCTGGTGCGCCCGGCCCTGCGCGGCAGCGGCATCACCGCCTTCGCCTGGGACAAGGGCGGCAAACGCCTCGCCTTCGGCACGGAAGACGGCGCGGCCGGCGTTCTGACCCTGCCCACGGCCTAGGCTGCGACGATGCGCTTCGGGCTCTTCGGCAAGGGTGGCCCCGACAAGAGCGAAGCGGCGGCACAGGCCAACCGCGTCAAGGCGCTGCTGCGGGAGATCGCGGACCTGCCGGAGGCTGCCGCGATCGCGGTCAACGAGATCCTCTGCGCCGACCCCGCCT
>NZ_LSKN01000054.1:0-7692 GCF_001557075.1 Methylobacterium sp. CCH7-A2 | reverse complement strand
CCAGCCATTCCGGCGCCGATGACGGCCCAATGCTCACTCACTGATCGATTCTCCAATCTAAGTCGCCTACGGAATACGTGGCTGGGCGGATCAGCGTAGCCGGTCAGACGAAGGCGCCGGGCATCGCAGGCGGGCCGTGCCCTGTCCTTCATCGGCCTCGGCGGGAGTTTCGTGACGATCGGCCGAACGCGCTGTTTGCAGACCCGCTGCGCGAGTAATCGTTTTGATCAGGGTCGTTATGATCCACGGATGTCGCCGCGCGCTCTGAGGGATTTCAACACCAATTCGACGACATTCGTAGATGGCCCTTGCACGTCAGCGTTGGAGACCAATAATTGAAACAGCGACAAGGCCACATGATGATGACCTCAGGGTTGTGACTTCGCATGAACGTATTCGCTTAGGAGGTTTTATGTCGGAAACGAATGGAAATATGGTCGAGCTATCGGCGGATATTGTGTCAGCCTACGTTGCCAACAACGTTGTCATGAAAACCGATCTGCCTGCACTCATCGCCGATGTGTTTGCTGCACTCACGAAGCTGGGCCGTGAGCCCGAGGCGCCGCCCGCCGCTCCTCTGGTGCCTGCGGTGCCAATCCGCAAATCGGTGACGCCGGAGGCCATCATCTGCCTTGAGGACGGCAAATCCTTCAAGTCGCTCAAACGGCACCTGCGCAGTTCATTCGACATGACACCCGACCAGTACCGCGCGAAGTGGGGACTGCCGTCCGACTATCCCATGGTTGCGCCGGCCTACGCGGAAGCGCGATCAGCTCTCGCGAAGTCAATGGGTCTTGGGCGCAAGGCCGCAGCGGCCCCAGCAAAGGCAAAGCGGGCTGCAAGGACAAAGAGATGACGGTCCTACGGGGGGTAACTCAGCGAACAATCCCCGGCCCTTGAAAGGCCCCGATGATCCTCCGATCAAAGGGATCAGCACGCTGGTCGTCCTCTCTTCGGAGCCGACTGCCGCGGCATCAGCGTTGACCGGCGCGATCTTTGCCACCGGCTCGAGGTCGAACTCCTCGGTGTCCGGCTCGATCAGGCCGATGCGCCCTTCGTCCGGATCATGGACGCGCTTTGCGCCCATGCCGATGGCTGCCTGCGCATTGACGGCCGTAGGCCCATCGACGGTCTTGCAGTCGGACGCAGTCTAGGCTGAGTCTTCAGCAGTGCGCGGGGCTAGCGCGTCCATCCCGGCGTGGAAAGTGGTGCCGTTCCTGCGGGCAGGGTGACGTTGCCCCCAGTTTCTATCCAGCGCTGAGTTCGTTTCCGGCGGTTACGGAGCCCGCTGGGGCCGATCAACCGAAATCGCGGTCGAGCCGCTGGAAATGGGGTAGATCGACCAAGTCGGTGAATTCGGCATAGCTCATCGCTCCGGCGGCCGCCGCGCGCGGTGTGCCGTCCCGTTTAAGGATGCCGAGCGCGTCTCGCATGGCCTGTGCCGCGGCGAACAGGGCGGTCACCGCATAGAGCGCGACAGAAAAGCCCATTGCCTCGAGCTCTGCCGTGGTTAGAGCGACTGTCTCATTGCCATCGACGATGCTGACGACCTTTGGGCCGCTGACGCCGCGTGCAACGGCTTCGACCTCGGCGATCGTCTTGATCCCGTCGACGAAGACGAGATCGGCGCCCGCCTCGCCGTAGAGATTGGCACGCCGGATCGCTTCGTCGATGCCCTCCGCCGCGAGTGCGTCGGTGCGCCCTATGACCAGGATGCCGTCGGCCGGTCGCGCGCCCAGCGCGCAGCGCAGACGCCGGACCGCCGCTTCAGCGGGGATCACCTTGACGCCCGCTACCTGGCCGCAGCGCTTGGGCGAGACCTGATCCTCGAAATGGACCGCCGCCACCCCGGCCTGGGCATACTCCACCATGGTGCGTTCGATATTCGCAGGGCCGCCATAGCCGGTATCGGCGTCGGCAATGATCGGGATCGAGACGGCGCGCGCCATGTCGCGGGCATGGGTCGTCATCTCAGTCTGGGTCAGCAGGCCAATGTCTGGGCGTCCGAGCCGGCTGGCCGTCGCGCCGAAGCCGGTCATATAGAGCGCCGGGAAGCCCGCCGCCTGGACGAGCCGCGCAGCAAGGGCGTCCGGCGCTCCAGGCGCTGCGACGATGCCGCTTTTGAGCAGGCCACGCAGCTTCTGTGATTGCGACATGGGGATGTGCTCCGGTTCTATGACAGGGTGATCCGTCGCGGAGCCGGGCCGGGCGCCGACAGGATTTCCTCATACACCTGCCGCGTGCGCGCGATGTGCTCGGCGAGCAGGTCAAACAGCGTGTCGAGTTTCCCTTGTGCAAAGAGTTCGGCCATCCGGCGGTGCTCGCCCAGCGAGATGACGCGGCGCTCATCGACATGGGCCGTCAGATGCGTGCGCAGGGCCGAGACCTTGCCGGACGCCAGCCTGTAGCCCTCACTCAGATAGGGATTGCCGCAATAGTCGAGGGAGGTCTGGTGGAAGCGCGTATCAGCCCGGCCATAGGCGACCGCGTCCGCCAGCAGGCTCTGCTCCATCTCCGCGATGGCGCCGTTCATCGCCGCCAGCGTCTGCGCCGGCGCCAACTGATGCGAGAGCCGCAGACCCTCGCGCTCCAACACGAGGCGGTATTCGCACAGCGCCGCCGCGTCGTCGGCAGTCGGGCGAAAGACGAAGCTGCCGCGCTTGGGCAGGATAACGACAAGCCCGGCCCGCTGCAGCGCGGTTAGCGCGTCGCGCACCGGCGTTCGGCTGACCCCGAAGCTCTTCGCCAGCATCTCTTCCGAGATCGCTTCGCCCAGGCGGAATTCTCCGTCGACGATCGCCTGTTCCAGACGCGCCGCGACCATTTCCGTCAGTGACCTCGGCGCCTCCAGCCGCATCCCATCGCGCATCAGAGCGCTTCTCCGACGGGAGTTGCACGGCCGGGACTGCGCCTGAATCCATGCCGCAGCAGCGGATAGAGCCAGACGACGAGTGTCAGGACGCCGAGCACGCCTGCGACCGGGCGGCTGAAGAATGCCAGGACCTCGCCATCAGACTTGATCATCGACTTCACGAAATTCTCTTCCAGCATGGGACCAAGCACGACACCGAGAATCGCAGGAGCGACCGGGAAGCCGTTCTCTTCGAGAATATAGGCGGTGACGCCGGCCGCCAGCATGATCCAGACATCGAAGGGAGAATTGTTCATGCCGAACGTTCCGACGATGCAGGCCATCAGGATCAGCGGCAGCAGAATCTCCCGGCGCACACCGAGCAGCCTCTTGGCCACCTTGATCGTGGCCCAGCCCAGGGGGATCATGATCAGGTTCGCGAAGATAAACAGGATGTAGATCGCGTACATGTTCTCCGGGTTGGTGGTGAACAGCGACGGACCCGGATTGAGGTTTTTCATGTAGAGCACGCCGATCACGATCGCCGTCAGCGTGTCGCCCGGAATGCCGAACACGAGTGCGGGAATCCAGGCCCCGGCCAGCGCCGAGTTGTTGGCGGCGCCCGACTCGATGATCCCTTCGACATGGCCCGTGCCGAACTTTTCGGGCTCCTTCGACAGCTTCTTGGACAGCGCATAGCTCATCCAGGAGGCGATGTCGGATCCGGCACCCGGTAACGCGCCGACGACGGTGCCCAGCACCGAGCCGCGCAGGATCTGCTTGGGATATTTTACTGTCAGTTGCCACATGCCTTTGAAGACATTGTGGATCGGCTGATCGATAATCGTGGCCCGAGGCGACCGGTCGAGCGCGCTGCGGATGACCTCCGAGACTGCAAACATGCCGATCAGCATCGGCAGAAAGCCGATGCCGCCGAGAAGTTCTGTGCTGCCGGCGGTGAAGCGCGGGAACGCGGCGGGATTGTTCATGCCCACCGAGGCGACCAGAAAGCCCAGGATCAGCATGATCGCGCCCTTGAGCGGCGTGGTCGACGAGATCACGATGGCACAGGTGATACCGAGCAGGATCAGCCAGAAGAACTCGAAAGAGGTAAAGTTGAGCGCGAACTCGGCGAAGAGCGGTGCCGCGACGATCAGGACGGCCGTCCCGAACAACCCGCCGATCGCCGAGAATACGAGCCCAGAGCCAAGCGCGATGTCAGCCTGGCCCTTGCGTGCCATCGCATAGGCTTCGTCCGTGTAGGCCGCGGACGCCGCCGTGCCCGGCATCCGCAGCAGGCACCCGGGAATGTCGCCCGCGAAGATCGCCATCGCCGAACAGGAAACCATCGCAGCAAGGGCCGGAATCGGGTCCATGAAGAAGGTCATGGGCACGAGCAGCGCCAGCGCCATGGTCGCCGACAGACCCGGCACGGCGCCGACGAAGAGGCCAAACAGCGATGACGCCATGATGATCAGCAGCGTCTCGATGCTGAACACCATGGCAAAGCCTTGAGCGAGCGCGTCCATCGGCGTCCTCTCAGAAAGCAAAGTTCTTGAGCAGGCCCCAGGGCAGCGGCACGCCCAGGCCCTTGTAGAAGACCGCCCAGAAGCCGAGCGTCGCCAGCAAAGCGGATACGATCGACGTCTTCAGGCTGACGCCAAATGCCAGATGCCAGACCAGAAGCGCCACGGGCGCCAGAACGAGAAAGCCGAGCCAGGTCGAGAACAGGGCATAGACGGCGCAGCCCATGACGACGCTCAGCCCGGCCAGCATGTGGCGGGGAGACCCGCTCCAGTCGCCGAGCGCGACGAGCCGCCGACCGGACTGCCGCGCCTGCCTGCCAAAGGCCAGCATGAGGCCGAAGACGATGAGAAGAGTCGCTGCGGCACCCGGAAAAAGCGCGGGGCCGACATTCTGTCCGGCCATGCTGGGGTAGGCCGAGACGGTGGCAAGCACTGCGCCGCCGATGCACGCGAAGAGCAGGCCCAGAAGGGTCTCGTGGATTTTCATGATGCCATTCCAGTTGCCGGCAGCCGCCGCGCGCGAATGGATGGCATCCCGACTGCAAGCGGCCGGGATGCCAGGCTGGTTTCGCGTTCGCGCGGCGGCTACTTCTTGAGGCCGAGCTCGGCCAGCGTCGCACCGAGTCCCTTGTCGCTGTCGATCATGAAGGCACGGAAGCCGTCGCCCGCTGTCCAGCCCGTGGCGTAGCCCTTGGTCTTCATGAACTCGAGATATTGGGCCGTGACGACCGCCTTGCCGATCTCGTCCTGCAGCTTCGCGACGATTTCGGGCGGCGTGCCCTTGGGCGCGACGACGCCGCGCCAGGAGCCGATCGACCAGTCGAAGCCGCTCGCCTCCTTGAAGGTCGGGACGTCCTTCTGCGCCTCGTCGCGCTTGGGCGCGAAGATGGCGAGGGGGCGGATGCGACCGGCGGCCATCAGGGCCGCACCCTCCGGCAGCGAAGCGGTGGCGATCTGGACGCCGTCGGCGGCGAGATCCTGCAGGCCCGGAGCGGCGCCTTCGCTGGGCACCCAGGCGACGCGCGAGACCGGAAGGCCGGCCGCCTTCAGCATGCCCGCCAGCGCCAGATGATTGACGCCGCCCTGGGCACTGCCCGAGGCCTTGAACCGGCGGTCGGGGGCCTTGGAGAGAGCCTCCAGCAGGTCCTTGACCGTCTTGTAGGGAGCATCCGCCCGCACGAACAGCGCCGCCGGATCGGAATTGTAGAGACCGATCGGGGCATACGCCTCATGCGTGAGAGGCGTCAGCCCCTGGTGATGCATCGTGCCGATCTCGAGCGTCGCGATGCCGATGGTATATCCGTCCGGATCGGCAGAGGCGATCGCCTGGTGGCCGACCGCGCCCGAACCGCCGGTCCGGTTGACGACCGGCACCGGCTTGCCGAGTTGTTTCTCCAGTAGCGAGGCGATCATGCGCGCGGTCGCGTCGGTACCGCCGCCCGCGCCCCAGGGCACGATCATCGTGATCGGCCGCGACGGCCAGCTCTGGGCGGCGGCCCCGGTCAGCGGAACTGAACAGGCAGCGAGAGCCAGGCCGGCGAGCATCGCCCTGCGGTTACAGTTGGTTTTGAACATCGTTTCCTCCCAATTATTGATTATGAACAGCCCGTTTTCGGGCCTTTGGTTCGGCATTCGACAATCACGCGTCCGGCAGCACCTTTCCGGGATTGAGAATTCCGAGTGGATCGAGCGCCTGCTTGAGCGCGCGCATCACCGCCACACCCGCTCCATGCTCGAGCTCCATGAACTTGCGTTTGCCCACCCCGACGCCGTGTTCGCCGGTGGCGGTGCCGTCGAGCGCGATCGCGCGTTTGACCAACCTGTCGTTGATTGCGGCCGCCTCGGCGAGTTCGTCGGGATTCTTCGGATCGACGATCAGGCCGAGATGGAAATTGCCATCTCCGACATGACCAACGGTCGAGATGAAGAAGCTCGCCGCCATGACGTCGTCCTGCGTGATGCGGACGAGGTCTGTGAGTTGAGACAGCGGCACGCAGACATCAGTGCTCCAGACCTGCGCGCCCGGCCGCATGCCCTGCACGGCGTAATGGACGTTGTGCCGGATATGCCAGAGCCGGTTCGCCTCCTCCTGCCCGCTCGCCCAGTGAAAGTCGCCGCTACCCGAAGCCGAGACGATGTCCTGGACCTGGCGCGCCTGCTCTTCGACGCCCGCCGGCGTGCCATGGAACTCGAAGAACAGGGTCGGCAGCTCTTCGAACGTCGCCTTGAAATGGCGGTTCACGGCCTGGATCGTGCGGGCATCGAGAAGTTCGGCACGCGCGACGGGAATGCCGCACTGGATCGCCATGATGACCGACCCAACCGCGGAGGCGATATCGGGAAAGGTGCAGGTCGCGGCCGAAACCGCCTCGGGAATGCCGTAAAGCCGCAAGGTCAGTTCGGTGATGATGCCGAGCGTCCCCTCTGACCCGACGAGCAGACGGGTCAGATCATAGCCCGCCGAGGATTTGCGCGCCCGCCCGCCGCTGCGCACGATCGTGCCGTCCGCCATCACTGCGGTCAGCGAAATCACGTTCTCGCGCATCGTGCCATAGCGCACCGCGTTGGTGCCCGAGGCCCGTGTCGCCGCCATGCCGCCAAGCGTGCATTCCGCACCGGGGTCGACCGGGAAGAACAGCCCCTGGTCACGCAGATGCGTGTTGAGCTGCTGGCGCGTGACACCGGCCTCGACCGTTACATCGAGGTCGCCGGCCCGCACCGCCACGATACGGTTCATCCCTCCGAGATCGATGCAGACGCCGCCATAGGGCGCAGTGACATGACCTTCGAGCGAAGTGCCGGCCCCGAACGGGATGACCGGCACGCGGTGGGCCGCGCACAGCGTCACGATTGCGGCGACTTCGTCCGTGCTGGCGACGCGACAGACCGCCTGGGGCGGCTGGGCGGAATGATAGGATTCGCCCCGCCCGTGGGCCTCGAGATCGGCCGGGCGCCGGGAAAATCGATCGCCGAACCGGGCGCTCAAGGCTGCCGTCAGCGCTTCCGGCAGCGGTGGTCTGGTCAGAGAAGAAGGCTGCACGTTCATGAAAGTGCTCCGGCGGACGGACGCGATAGTGCAGGAAGGGTCCGCGGAGTCAATTCATGTATGTAAGGCTCGGTGTTTAAGTTGGCATCTCATTTACCGCTTGTGAGCCGTTGGTCCCGCCCCGGCCGCTCCAGCGTCTTCGTCAACCTCGTGGCAGTCCGCACCAATTCCTGGCGTGGTCATCCAGGAGTCTCGCTTCGTTGACGCGTTCGGGATCGAGCGCGGTCGACAGCTGCAGGCCCTTGCCGCGGGTCAGTCGACGAGCGGGT
>NZ_LSKN01000053.1:0-279 GCF_001557075.1 Methylobacterium sp. CCH7-A2 | reverse complement strand
TGGCCTGTGACGCGCTTGAACATCCGGGCGAAATGAAATGGGCTCAGGCAGGCGATATCGGCGAGTTGGGCGACCGAAATCTCACGATCGATGTTCTCGTGCATGAACTCGATCGCTCTCCTGATCCGCTCGGGGCAGTCACGTACCAGGGCGGTAACCGGAAGCTGAGAGCGATCGTTAGAATAGGCGTGGGCCAGACGAGCCGTGAGCGCCAAAGCCGCCGCCTCCACCAGCATGCGACCGGCTGAGGTCTCGTGGGTCAGCTCGTCCCGGATGGCC
>NZ_LSKN01000007.1:0-13921 GCF_001557075.1 Methylobacterium sp. CCH7-A2 | reverse complement strand
GGGCCGAAGCCGTTTTCGGCGCGCGACCGCTCCGCCTTCCTGCAGGCGCTCGACCTCGCCATCCAACGGCTGAAGCGGGCGGCATTCGCCGCAGCTGAGCCGCGCTTAGGCCCTTGATTTCGCGGCGGCTTTGGGCCTGCGGGGCCATTTCCCTCCGGCTGCGAATGCTCTAATGCTGCGGCCAAGCCTGTTGCAATCGGGCCGCTCCGGGAGGAAGTTCATGCCGTTGACCCGCCGTTCCACGCTCGGCCTGATGGCCGGCGCCGTCCTCGCTCCGTCCGTCCTGCGGGCACAGAGCTTCCCGACCAAGCCGATCACGCTCGTCGTGCCCTATCCGGCGGGCGGCCCAACGGATGCGATCGCGCGCTTCGTCGCGCAGGACCTGTCGACCTCGATCGGCCAGAACGTGGTCGTCGACAACCGCGCCGGTGCCTCGGGCGCCGTCGGCACGCGGGCCGTGGCCAAGGCCGATCCTGACGGCCATACCATCGTCTTCGGCAACAACCAGACGCATGGCAACAACATGTTCCTGCTGAAAGAGCCGGGCTACGACGCGGTCAAGGATTTCGCGCCGCTGGCCGGCGTCGGCGCCTTCGAGCATGCCTTCGTGGTGCGCAACGACCTCCCGGCCAAGACCATCAAGGAGCTGATCGCGCTCGCCAAGGCCGATCCGGGCAAGCTCAATTACGGCTCGACCGGCGTCGGTTCGGGCTCTCATCTCGCCATGGAGCTGTTCATGGCGCGCACCGGCATCAAGATGACGCATGTGCCTTTCCGGGGAGCGGCGCCGCTGGTTCAGGAAATCGTCGGCGGGCGCATCGACATCGCCAATTCGACGCTGCCGAGTGTGCTCGAGCAGATCAATGCCGGCACGTTGCGGGCGCTGGCGCTGGCCAGCCCGGAGCGCAACCCGCGCGCCAAGGACATTCCGACCCTGCGCGAGCAGGGCGTTACCGATGCCGACGCCGATTCCTGGGCGGCCTTCTTCGCGCCGGCAGCCGTGCCCGCGCCCGTGCTGGAGACGCTCTCCAAGGCGATCCTGGCCTCGCTCGCCAAGCCGGCCGTCAGCGAGGCGATCCTCAAGCTCGGCTTCACGATGAGGTTACGTGACCCCGCGGCTTTCCGGCCGTATCACCAGCAGGAAATCACGACCTGGGAAAACATCATCAAGGCGGCCGGTGTGAAGCCGGAGTAGCCTGAGGCGAAGGAGCCGGCATGGCGGCGGCAGGGTTCGGAAGACGCTTCGTTCTCGCTCTGCTGCTGTTGCCGGCCTTCCGGCCCGGAGCGGCCTCCGCCATCGAGGTCGATCGCGAGCGGGTCTGGGCGCTGCTCGCGAAGCCCGGCCATGTCGCGCTGATGCGCCATGCCGACGCGCCCGGGACCGGCGATCCGGCCGGCTTCCGCATCGGCGACTGCGCGACGCAGCGCAATCTGGGCGAGCGCGGGCGCGAACAGGCGAGGCGCCTCGGGGAGGAATTCCGCCGCCGCGCGATCCCCGTGTCGCTGGTGCTGACCAGCCAGTGGTGCCGCGCGCGCGACACGGCCGCCCTGATGGCGCTCGGTCCGATCGAAGACGAGCCCACCGCGCTGAACTCCTTCTTTGGGCGCCCCGGCGAGCGCGAGGCGGCCACCGCCGCGCTGCGCCAGCGTCTCGCCGCGCTTCCGGCCGATGCCGGGCTGGTGCTGATGGTCACGCATCAGGTCAACATCACGGCCCTGACAGGGGTCTTCCCCGCGTCCGGCGAGATGGTCGTGCTGAAGCGCGACGCGAGCGGCGCGGTCGTGACGGTCGGGCGCCTGCCGGCGCCTTGATGTCGCAGGGGAAACCGCGGCGCAGGCCGAGCGGTTATTCCTGTCCCATGATCAGCAAGGAGACGACGATGCGCAGCGCTGCCTGGATCGCCACCGTGACTCTGACGATCGCCGCCTGGCCCGCGTCGCGGGACGCCGCCGCGCAGCAGCGCTATCCATCGAGCGCGGGCGACCTCGTCGTCGAGACGGTGGCGGGAGGACTGGAGCATCCCTGGGGGCTCGCCTTCCTGCCGGACGGTCGGATGCTGGTGACGGAACGGCCCGGGCGCCTGCGGCTAGTGGGGACGGATGGCAAACTCTCTGCGCCGATTACCGGGGTGCCGAACGTCGCAGGGCGCGGGCAGGGCGGGCTGCTCGACGTGGTTCCCGATCCCGGCTTTGCGCAGAACCGGACGATCTATCTCTCCTTCGCGGAGCCGCGCTCTGGGGGCACCGGGACCAGCGTCGCCCGCGCCCGCCTCAACGAGCGCGGCACGGCGCTGGAAGGCACCAAGGTGATCTTCCAGCAAATGCCGACGATCGCCAGCAACATGCATTTCGGTTCCCGGCTGGTCTTCGACCAGACGGGAGCGCTCTTCGTCACGGTCGGCGACCGCTATGGTCAGCGCGACCAGGCGCAGAATCCGGCCAATCATATCGGCAAGATCATGCGGATCCGGCCCGAGGGTGGTGCACCCGCCGACAACCCGAAGATCGAGGGCTGGCAGCCGGAGATCTGGTCGATCGGCCACCGGAATGTGCAGGCTGCGGCTCTCCATCCGCAGAGCGGCCAGCTCTGGACCGCCGAGCACGGCGCGCGCGGCGGCGACGAGGTGAACACGCCGAAGGCCGGGCGCAATTACGGCTGGCCGGTCGTCACCTTCGGTATCGACTATTCCGGCGCCAAGATCGGCGAGGGCACGAGCAAGGCCGGCATGGAACCGCCGCTGTTCTACTGGGATCCCTCGATCGCGCCCTCGGGGGCCGCCTTCTACACCGGCGCGGTCTGGCCGGCCTGGACGAACTCGCTCTTCGTGGGCGCGCTAGCGGGCCAGATGCTGGTCAGGCTCTCGACGCAAGGCGAAGCGGTGACCGGGCAGGAGCGGCTGCTCGAAGGGCTCGGCGAACGCATTCGCGACGTCCGGCAGGGGCCGGACGGGTTTTTGTACCTGCTGAGCGACGCACCCGACGGCAAGCTGCTGCGGGTCAGGCCGGCGAAATAGGGCTGAGGGTTGGGGCCTGTCGTTCGCCGTCGCCGAAAGGCTCGTGTGACGCTCCGATTCCTGTTACCGCGCTTCCCGGCTCAAGGTTGGGAAAGCTCAGGCGATGCAGGACGGCACTCTCTCGATCGGGATCATTGGCGCGGGCATCATGGGCGAGCGACTGCTCGGCGCCATCCTCGACCAGTCGCCTGCGCTGGTGACGGTCAGCGGCGTCTGGGATCCGGCGCCTTCGGCGATGGCGCGGATGGCGGCGACCTTCCCGCAGGTTCCGCGGCCGGCCGATGCCGCGGCGGTCATCGCCGCCAGCGACTGCGTCTACATCGCCTCGCCGCCGGCGTTCCATCTCGGACACGCCCGCGCCGCCATCGCCGCCGGAAAGAGCGTCTTCTGCGAGAAGCCGCTGGCCGTCGATGTTGAGGATGCGCGCGCCTTCGTGGCAGAGGCGGGAGACAGGGGCGCCGTCAACTTCCCCTTCGCCTCCTCACTGGCCGTCGCAACCTTGATGGACTGGATCGCGCAGGGCGCCGTCGGGACCGCCTCGCGCATCACCATCGAGGTCGCCTTCGCGACCTGGCCGCGCTCCTGGCAGGCCGATGCCGCCGCCTGGCTGGACGGTCGGCAACAGGGCGGTTTCACCCGGGAGGTCGTGTCGCATTTCCTGTTCCTGAGCCGGCGACTCTACGGCCCTCTGCATGGGCTGAGCGCGAGCGCGGCCTTCCCCGAGAAGGGTCGGTCGGAGCGATCGATCGAGGTGAGGCTGATGGCCGGCGAGATCCCGGTCGACCTCAGGGGCAGCGTCGGTACGACGACGAAGGACGACCACAACATCTGGATGCTGGAAGGCGACCGGGGGGCGGTGCGTCTCTGCGACTGGTCGGTCGCCGAACGCCGTCGGCCTGACGGCACCTGGGAGAGGGCGGCCGACGCCCTGTCGCAGCTGGAGGCGCGACCGATCGCGCTCAGGCGCCAGATCGAAGGGGTCGTCAGACTGACGCGGGGCGAAGCGCACCATCTCGCGACGCTGACGGACGCCCTGAACGTGCAGGAGATCGTCGAGGGCATTCTCGCTGATGGTCTGAGAGCCACGCGGTGTTGAAAGCCCGTAGTCATACGATCTCTGCCAGCCGCGTGTCCTGCGACAGCACCAGGCACCAATGCGGCTCGAAATCGGCGCCGAGCGGCCAGACGAAGTCCTTGAAGATATCGAGCAGGCGGGTCTGGTAGCGCTCGAACCATGTGCGCTGGCAGAGCACGAATTTGGTCGCGCCGACGATCGTCTCGCGGTCGATGATGCAGAGCGGGACGATGTCGGGATTGGCCTCGAGATAGGCCTGCACGGCGACCATCAGCGTCGGGTAGCCGGGGTGCAGCATGTCGTCGAGGACGATCAGCCCGCCTTCGGCGAGGCAGGCGGTTGCCAGTGCGAGGTCGCGGCCGAGCGCGACGCGGGAATGCTCGCCGTCGATGTGGATGAAGCGCAAGCGGTCGCCGTCGGCTTGGGCGAGGAGGTCGGCGGGCGCCATTGCGCCGGCATCGCCCTTGATGGTGCGGCGGCGCTCCGGGCCGATTCCGTGCCGGTCACAATTCGCCTCGAAGCGCTGCTCGACGCCAGGGTCGGGCCAGGAGAAGATGTCCAGCGCCAGAGCGATCTCGCCCTCCTCGAGCGCATGGGCGAGCGCGATGAAGAAGCGGCCCTCGAAGGCGCCGATCTCGGCGATCGGGCCCTTCAGGCCTTCCTCCGTCTGCAGGCGCAGCAGCCGCGCGCAGATCGCGGCGGCAAAGCGCGAGGACATGCCGACGACGCGATCATAGCCGTCGGAGAGATAGGCCTCGACCGCGTCGTGGCCGGAGAAGGGGAGGGCGGGTCTGGCGAGCTGATCCATCGTGCCACTGTGACGATGCGGCAGCGGCCTGTCACCCCGCCGAAGCGGGCGCCGCTCAGCCCTTGGCGTGGAAGATGAAGAAGGCGCCGGCTGCGATCAGCGCGAAGCCGATGGCGTGGTTCCAAGTCAGGCTTTCCTTGAGCCAGAACACCGAGAAACCGGCGAAGACGGTCAGGGTAATGACCTCCTGCATGGTCTTGAGCTCGGCGGTCGAATAGACGGCGGAGCCGATGCGGTTGGCCGGCACCGCCAGCATGTATTCCGGCAGCGCGATCATCCAGCTCGCGAGGATGGCGAGCCAGATGGCCGTGCTCTTGTAGCTGAGATGGCCATACCAGGCGAAGGTCATGAAGACGTTGGAGCCGACCAGCATGGCGATCGGCAGGATATGCGCGGCGGTGACGGAGGGCATCGAACTCGATCCTGTGGCGAGGCCGGGAACGCCCGGCGGTCGGGTCTGTTCCGGCGGTCGTGTCAGCTCAGCCGAAGCGAAGCTTCATCGAGAGGATGAGCAGCACGAGGCACAGTGTCAGCGCATTGGCGGCGACGACCGGCCAGGAGCCGATATGCAGACCATAGGTCAGCCAGAGCGCGGTCCCGGCCGCGAAGAGCGACTGCGTCCAGAGCGAGATCGCCCTGGTGTCACGGGTGCGGATGGTGCGCCAGGCCTGGGGCAGCCAGCATAGGCTGGTGAGGGCGGCGGCGGCGAAGCCGAGGAGTTCGATCGATTGGGGCGACATGGCGGGTTCCGGCGGGGGCTCGCGCCCTCATAGCGGGATTCGCCGCCTTGCGCTGCCGGCGCGATGGTTAACCTCTCTTAACCGCATCGCCCTAGTTTCGCGTCATTCCTGCGATTCGGTGGAGACCATGCGCGCAACGATCCTGGCCCTGCCTCTCGTCCTCTTCGCCTCGGCCGCTTCGGCGCAGGGCAGCTTCCAATCCTGTCTGTCCGGCCTGCGCAGCGAGGCCGCCGCCAAGGGCGTTTCGGGCGCAACCTTCGACCGCGCCATGGCCGGCGTCGAGCCGGACATGAAGATCATCGAGGCGATGAACAACCAGCCGGAGTTCAAGACTCCGATCTGGGACTATCTCGGCACGCTGGTCGACGAGGAGAAGGTTGCCGAAGGGCGCGCGATGATGCGCCAGCATGCCTCGGTACTCGCCGCGGCGGAGCAGCGCTTCGGCGTCGACCGCCACACCATCGCCGCGGTCTGGGGTGTCGAGAGCGATTTCGGCAAGGCCAAGGGGCGCTGGCCTCTGGTGCAGGCGCTCTCCACAGGTGCCTGCCTGGCACCGCGGCGCAACGCCTTCTTCAAGGGCGAGCTGATCGCGACGCTGCAGATCATCCAGCGCGGCGACGTCCGGCCCGAGCGGCTCTTCGGCTCCTGGGCCGGCGCCTTCGGCCACACCCAGTTCATCCCGACGACCTATCTGCGGCTCGCGGTGGACGGCGACGGCGACGGCCGGCGCGACCTCGTCGACTCGATTCCCGACGCGCTGCATTCGACCGCCAACTTCATGGACAAGGCGGGCTGGGTCACGGGCGCGAGTTGGGGCTACGAGGTGCGCGTGCCGGACGGCTACTCCGGCCCGACTGGGCGCAACCCGAAGCAGCCCGTCTCGTCCTGGGCGGCGCGCGGCATCGTCAAGTTCGACGGGTCGCCGCTCAACGGCACCGGCAATGCCGGGCTCCTGATGCCGGCGGGGCGCAACGGCCCGGCCTTCCTCGTCTTCAAGAATTACGACGCGGCCTACAGCTACAACGGCGCCGACTCCTATGCCCTGGCCATCTCCCTCCTCTCCGACCGTCTGCGCGGGCGGCCGGGCGTGCAGGGGCAGTGGCCGACCGACGATCTGCCGCTCTCGCGCGAGCAGCGGCGCGAACTACAGCGGCTTTTGATCGCGCGCGGCTACAATGTCGGCGAGCCGGACGGCGCCGTCGGCTCGCTGACTCGGGCCGCGATCCGGGATGTCGAGGCCAAGATCGGCATGCCCCCGACCGGCCGCCCCGGCGAGAAGGTGCTGCGGGCGCTGAAGAGCGGGCGGGTTTAGCCCCGGCGTCATGCTCGGGCTTGACCCGAGCATCGCCTGCACGGGATTCTCGGGTCTGCGCTTCGCTTCGCCCGAGAATGACGGAAAATCGTGATGACCCGCCGTCTGATGTCCACCGGCTCGCCCTTCGAGACCGCCTTCGGCTATTCGCGCGCCGTCATCGACGGCGACCTCGTCTTCGTCTCGGGGACGACCGGCTACGACTACGTCACGATGACCCTGCCGGAGGATGCGGCCGCGCAGGCGCGCAACATCTTTCGCACGATCGAGGCGGTGCTGGAGGAGGCCGGCACCTCGCTCGCGGGCGTGGTGCGGGCGCAGTATTTCGTCACCGACCGGACCTATTGCGAGCCGGTGCTCGCCGTCTGCGGCGAGGTCTTCCGCGAGGTGCGGCCGGCAGCGGGCATCTATGTCGTGGCGGGACTGCTGAAGCCCGAGATGAAGGTCGAGATCGAAGTCACCGCGCGGTTGGCGCGGCCCTGACATGGCGTCCGCGCCGCTTGCATGCCGGGGGCCTGCGCCCTAATCAGCCGCCATTGCAGGTTCAAGAAACGGCGAGGCGACGACCATGGCGACCCACAAGCTCCTGATGCTCCCCGGCGACGGCATCGGCCCCGAGGTGATGGCGCAGGTCGAGCAGATCGTCTCCTGGTTCGGCAAGCAGGGGCTGGCCTCCTTCGAGATCGAGAAGGGCCTCGTCGGCGGCGCCGCCTATGACGCCCACAAGGCGGCGATCTCGGAAGGCGACATGAAGCTCGCCCAGCAGGCGGACGCCGTGTTGTTCGGCGCCGTCGGCGGCCCGAAATGGGCCGATGTGCCCTATCAGCATCGTCCGGAAGCCGGGCTGCTGCGGCTGCGCAAGGACCTCGGCCTGTTCGCGAACCTGCGCCCGGCGATCTGCTATCCGGCGCTGGCCTCGGCCTCCTCGCTGAAGCCCGAGGTCGTCGAAGGGCTCGACATCCTGATCGTGCGCGAGCTCACCGGCGGCGTCTATTTCGGCGAGCCCAAGGAGATCGTCACGCTGGAGGACGGCTCCAAGCGCGGCATCGACACGCAGCTCTACACCACCCCGGAGATCGACCGGATCTGCCGCGTCGCCTTCGAGCTGGCGCGCACCCGCCGCAACAAGGTCTCCTCGGCCGAGAAGCACAACGTCATGAAGACCGGCGTGCTCTGGAAGCAGACGGTGACCGCGCTGCACGCCGCCGAGTACAAGGATGTCGAACTGGAGCATGTGCTGGCCGACAACTGCGCCATGCAGCTGGTGCGCTGGCCCAAGCAGTACGACGTCATCGTCACCGACAACCTCTTCGGCGACATCCTCTCCGACGTCGCGGCGATGCTGACCGGCTCGCTCGGCATGCTGCCCTCGGCCTCGCTCGGGGCCGAGGACCCGGCCACCGGCAAGCGCAAGGCGCTCTACGAGCCCGTCCATGGCTCGGCGCCCGACATCGCCGGCAAGGGGCTGGCCAACCCGATCGCGATGATCGGCTCCTTCGCCATGGCGCTGCGCTACTCCTTCGGCGCGATCGAGGCGGCCGACCGGCTCGAAGGCGCGATCGCTGACGTTCTTGGCTCCGGCACCCGCACCAAGGACATCGCCGCGCCCGGCGCCAACGCCGTCTCGACCAGCGAGATGGGCCAGGCGATCGTCAAGGCGCTGGAGGCGCGCGGCTGAGGGCGCCTCGTCATTGCGAGCGGAGCGAAGCAATCCAGGACAATGCCCTGAACGTCTGGATTGCTTCGTCGCTGTGCTCCTCGCAATGACGAGATCAAGACGTCGCGGCCAGTTGGCACCTCTCCCCCTCGTGAATTGCGTGCTGCGTCCGGCCATGCGCTAGAGTGCCGGCATCCGAAACGGAAGGGACGCCGGTCCGATGCTGATCAAGAACCGTCCGAGCTGGGACATCCCCGAGAGCGAGGCGACGCCGGAGGCGGTGTTCTTCAACCGCCGCGCCTTCATGACCGGTGGAGCCGGGCTGATCGCGGGGGCGGCGCTGCCGGGTACCGCGGCGGCGCAGGGTGCTGATCCGACGCTCGATCTCTACCCCGCCAAGCGCAACGAAACCTACACGCTCGACCGGCCGGTGACCGACGAGGATCTGGCGTCGAGCTACAACAATTTCTACGAATTCGGCACGTCCAAGGACATCGTCGCGGCGTCGAAGCGGCTCGTCACCCGGCCCTGGACGGTTGCGATCGACGGCATGGTCGAAAAGCCCTTCGAGATCGGATTCGACGATCTCGTGCGCAAGCTGCCGCTGGAAGAGCGGCTCTATCGCTTCCGCTGCGTCGAGAGCTGGTCGATGGCGGTGCCGTGGACGGGCATCCCGCTCAAGGCCTTCGTCGACTACGCCAAGCCGCTCTCGGGCGCGAAATACATCCGCTTCGAGACCTTCCTGAACCCGCGCATGGCGCCCGGCCAGTCGGCCCGCTGGTATCCCTGGCCCTATACCGAGGGGCTGACGATCGCCGAGGCGACGAACGAATTGCCGCTGCTGGTAACGGGCATCTATGGGAAGCCGATTCCTACCCAGCACGGCGCGCCGGTGCGGCTGATCGTGCCGTGGAAATACGGGTTCAAATCGGTGAAATCGATCACCAAGATCAGCTTCGTCGCCGAGCGGCCCAAGACCTTCTGGGAGGGGCTGCAATCCTCCGAATACGGCTTCTGGGCAAATGTGAACCCGCAGGTGCCGCACCCGCGCTGGAGCCAGGCGAGCGAGCAGCTCCTGGGATCGCGCGATCGCCGGCCGACCCTGCTCTACAACGGCTATGGCGAGCAGGTCGCGGGGCTCTACAAAGGACTCGAGGGCGAAAAGCTGTTCATGTGAGGGGTGACGCCCGGCCATGGCTTGACCGCGGCGCGCCCGGGCGGAGAGAGTTGGCGCCGGCCGCCGCCCCGGAACCGACCGCATGCCGCAGTTCTGCCTGTTCGACACCGCCATCGGCGCCTGCGCGCTGGTTTGGCAGGGCGATGTCCTCATCGGCGCGCAACTGCCCGAAGCCGAGGCAGAGGGCGCGCGCCGGCGCCTGCTGCGGCGCTTCCCCGGTGCCGAAGACGCGCCGGCGCCGCCCTTCGTGGCGGCGGCGATCGCCGATATCCGGGGGCTTCTCGCCGGCGAGAACCGGGATCTGAGCCATCTGCCGATCGCACTCGACGATGCGAGCCCCTTCGAGCGCCGGGTCTATGAGGTGGCGCTCTCGATCCCGCCCGGCGAGACGCTGACCTATGGCGACGTCGCCAGGCGCCTCGGCGAGCCCGGCGCGGCGCGCGCGGTGGGCGTCGCGCTCGGTCGCAACCCGGTTCCGATCATCGTGCCCTGTCACCGTGTGCTGGCGGCCGGGGGGCGCACCGGCGGCTTCTCGGCCGAGGGCGGCGTCGAGACCAAGCTGCGCCTGCTGACGATCGAGCGGGCGCGCACGGACGCGGTCCCCGGCCTGTTCGATGCGCTGCCGCTCGCGGCGCGCCCGCGCCGGGCGAGCGCCTGAACCGGACGGGCCGCCAAGGCGTTTCCTCTCCATCGCCCCCGTAACTTCATGAGGTCTCGTTCCATGGCTCCGTTCAAGCTCGTCGTGATCGTCGGCAGCAACCGCAAGGCGTCGATCAACCGCAAACTCGCGGGAGCGCTGGCGAAGCTGGGCGAGGGGGCCTTCACCGCGAGCTTCGCGTCCATCGACGATCTGCCGATGTATAATCAGGACCTCGAGGTCGGGGCGTGGCCGGAGACCGCGACACGACTGAAAGACGCCATCGCCGCTGCCGATGCCGTGCTGGTGGTAACGCCGGAGCATAACCGCTCCATCCCCGCCGTGCTGAAGAACGCGATCGACTGGGCCTCGCGACCGCCCGGGAAGGGCGTCTGGGGCGGCAAACCCGCCGCCATCATCGGCACGAGCCCGGGCGGCGTCGGCACCGCCTGCGCCCAACAGCATCTGCGCGATATCCTCGGCAATCAGGGCGCGCTGGTGATGGGCGGCCAGATGTTCATCACCTGGAAGGAGGGGTTGGTCGATGAGGCCGGCGTCGTCACGGTCGAAGCGACGCGAGACTTCCTCCGGACATTCATGGAGCGCTTCGCGGCCCTGGTCGGCAAGCTCACCGGCTGAGCCTCGTTGGCGCCACCTGTCACGAGCCAAAAAAAGGGCCGGCGTCCCGCGAGGGAGCCGGCCTTTAAAGTTTGAAACATCCGGCTCAAACGCCAAACATCTCAGAGGGGAACGGCTGAAACGAACTCGATGCCGGGAGGCGATAGCAGAGCCCGTTCCGAACAACCGTGTCTGCTATATCGGTCGGCATCTGCCTTTTCGCAATGCAGCATCAGGGGGTCCGCCATGCGCAAATTGCATGAACCGCGGTCAGATGCCGCAAATTAAGTCTAAATCATTGATAAATATGCGCAGAACGCAGTCGCTCTGTCGCGGCGCGTCATGGTTTCGCAAGTGACTTGTTGCGGTGCAGCACGGCCATGCGCCAGTGGCGCGCTCTGATGGCGCAACAAAACGGCCGACCCTGCCGTTCAGCAGAGTCGGCCGATGCGAATCGGATCAGGTGGCGATCTCAGTAGGTCCAGCGCTGGGCCTTCTGGATCAGGAAGTCGCGGAAGACCTGGACGCGGGCGACGGACTTCATCTCTTCGGGATAGACCAGATAGCTCTCGAGCTGCGGCATCTCGGTCTCGCGCATCAGCTGCACCAGCGGCGAGCCGGTCTCGATCAGGTAGTCCGGCAGGACGGCGATGCCGGCGCCGGAATCGACCGCACGCTTCATCGCCGTGATGTTGTTGACGGTGAGGTGGATCGGACGCGGATTGCGCTGGTCGCGGCCGAGCGAGCCGAGCCAGTGCACTGCCGTCAGATAGGAGGGAGAGGTGCCGCCGAAGGAGAGGATGCGGTGGTTGTCCAGATCCTCATGCGTCTTGGGCTCGCCGAAGCGCTTCACATAGGCCGGCGAGCCATAGACGTGGAAATGGACCGTGAAGAGCTTGCGCTGGATCAGGTCGGGCTGCTGAGGCTGGCGCAGGCGGATGGCGATGTCGGCCTCGCGCATTGACAGGTCGAGCTCCTCGTCGGTGAGGATGAGATCCACCTTGATGTCGGGGTAGAGGTCCATGAACTCGGCCAGGCGTGGCGTGAGCCAGTGTCCCCCGAGGCCGCGCGTCGCTGTGACCTTCAGTTCGCCTGAGGGGTGTTCGCGCGTCTCCGAAAGCTGGGAGCGTGTGCGTTCGAGCCGCTGCGTCATCTCGCGGGCGGCGCGCCACAGCAGTTCGCCCTGCTCGGTGAGGATCAGGCCTCGGGTGTGGCGGTGGAACAGCGGCGCGCGCAATTCCCGCTCCAGCGCCCCGATCTGGCGGCTGACGGCCGACTGGCTGAGCCCGAGAACATCCCCTGCCTTGGTGAAGCTGCCCGACTCGGCGACGGTATAAAAGATCCTGATGCGGTCCCAATCCACCGCGGTTCCCCCGTTATGCGTTTGGCGCATGTTGGGGGCTAAAATCCTTGAAGGTCAATGCCTGCGTTGCGGTGCCAAGCTGTTTTCACACTGAATTTGGTTACAGAAGTGATCAAATTCCGTGATGTATCCGAGGGATCCTTCTATTCCGCCGCCTCGCGGTGCTGAAGGTCCATTGCCTGCAACCAGCGCTCGGCATCGAGGGCCGCCATGCAGCCCATGCCGGCAGCGGTCACGGCCTGGCGGTAATGCTCGTCAGTGACGTCACCAGCGGCGAAGACGCCCTCGACATTGGTGCGGCTCGTGCCGGGTTCGACGTCGAGATAGCCGGTTTCGTTCATGGCGAGCTGGCCGGCGAAGAGTTCCGTCGCCGGCTTGTGGCCGATCGCGATGAAGACGCCGTCCGCCTTGAGCTCCGATGCCGCGCCGGTCTTGAGGTTGCGCAGAGCGACATGGGTGACGTTGGGCGGCTGCGTGCCGCCGCAGATCTCGGCGATCTCGCTGTCCCAGACGACCTCGACCTTCGGGTGCTTGAACAGCCGGTCCTGCATCACCTTTTCCGCGCGCAGCGAGTCGCGGCGGTGCACCAGCGTGACCTTGCTGGCGAGGTTGGCGAGATAGAGCGCCTCCTCCACGGCGGTGTTGCCGCCGCCGACCACCACGACCTCCTTGTTGCGGAAGAAGAAGCCGTCGCAGGTCGCGCAGGCCGAGACGCCAAAGCCCTGGAAGGCCTGTTCGGACGGCAGGCCGAGCCATTTCGCCTGGGCGCCGGTCGCGATGATCAGAGCATCGCAGGAATAGGTCTCGCCGCCGTCGCCCCAGAGGCGGAAGGGGCGCTGCGAGAGGTCGACCCTGGCGATGTGATCGGAGACCATGCGCGTGCCCATATGCTCGGCCTGGGCGCGCATCTGCTCCATCAGCCAGGGGCCCTGGATGACGTCGGCGAAGCCGGGATAGTTCTCGACGTCGGTGGTGATCATCAACTGGCCGCCGGCCTGCATACCCGAGACCAGCACCGGTTCCAGCATGGCGCGGGCGGCATAGATCGCGGCGGTATAGCCGGCCGGGCCTGAGCCGACGATCATCACGCGGGCATGGGTGTGGGCCATGATGGGGTCCTCTCGCTTGCCCATTCGACATACGCCGCCGGACGGGCGATGCAAGCGCACGGGCTTTCAAGATCAGGCGAGGCCAAGCTGCTGCCTGTGCATAAGCCAGCGCCGTCGGATGTCGTCGGCGATGATCTGCGTCGAATCGACCGGCGCGTAGCGCTCGCCCTCCAGACGGCCCTCGAAATGATGGACCATCCCCTGGCGCTTCAGCGCCTCCAGGAACTTCGCCAGCTTGCCATGGCCGCCATGCGGCTCGAAGACGAGGATCGGGGCGCCCGTCGCCGTCGCCTCGCCGATCATGTTGGTCGAATCCGCCGTGGTGACGATGGCGTCGGCGTGGGCGAGCAGCGCGACATAAGGGTTCTCGCCGCTGCCGTCCCACCACCAGCCGCCATGGCGGGCGAACAC
>NZ_LSKN01000052.1:0-13139 GCF_001557075.1 Methylobacterium sp. CCH7-A2 | reverse complement strand
GCCCTGCCCCCGCCTGGCGAGGCATGATGATCCGCCGCCCTGCCGCCACCCCGACCTGACCGAACCTGCAAGCGGAGCCCCGCATGAGCGACGACATTCTCCGCCAGCTCGCCGTCAAGGCCGGGATCGCCCCGCGCTGGACCGAGCAGAACGGGGCGGAGCGCGAGGTCTCGGCCGAGAGCCTGCGCTTCATCCTGAAGGCGCTCGGCCTGCCAGCCGGCACCGACGCCGATCTGCGGCAGTCGCTCGCCACCGTCGAGGCCGGGGCGAACCTCTCCGCCCAGTCCCGCTTCACCACGGCCCGCACCGGGCAGACCGTCGTGCTGCCGGTCGCCGCCCAGGCGAGAAGCCCGGTGGAACTGACGCTCGACGGCGGCACCCGCCGCACCGTGCGTTCCGAGGAAGGCTATGACGGCTCGCTGACACTGCCGGCCTTCGACCGGCCCGGCTATCACACGGTCCATCGCGACGATGGCGATTTTATCATCGCGACGGCGCCCGAACGCTGCATCACCTTCGCCGATCTGAACGGCGGGCGGGCCGGCTTCGGCCTCGCCGCCCAGATCTATTCCCTTCGCTCGCCGCAGGACGGTGGCATCGGCAACTTCGCCGGTGTCGCGGCGCTGGCGAGAAAGGCTGCGGCGCACGGAGCCGATGCGCTGGCGATCAGCCCGGTCCACGCGCTCTACGGTGCCTCGCCCGAGCATTTCAGCCCCTATTCGCCCTCGACCCGCCTCTTCTACAACCCGCTCCACGCCGATCCCACCGCCGTGCTGCCCGAGGCGCTGCTGCGCGAGGTGATCGCGCGCGAAGGCCTGGGCGAGGAGATGGACCGGCTCGCGACGCTGCGCCAGATCGACTGGCCGGCCGCGACAATCCTGCGCCAGCGGCTGCTTCGCGCGCTGTTCGAGGCCCTGCGCGCACCCGACGGCAGCGGCGGCCAGGCCCGTGCGGCGCTGGATCGGGCCCTGGCGGAGGCCACGCCGCTGCTGCGCTCCCACGCCGTCTTCGAGGTGCTGCACGCCGCCCAGCTGCGCCGGGATCCGCGGGCCTGGAGCTGGCGCTCCTGGGAGGCCCCGTTCCGCGACCCCGACGGTCCGGCCGTCGCGGCCTTTGCGGCCGAGCACGCAACCGAAGTCGAATATCAGATATTCCTGCAATGGCTCACCGCCTGCTCCTATGGCGCCGCCCAGAGCGCCTGTCGCGAGGCGGGCATGAAGGTCGGTCTGATCGCCGATCTCGCCATCGGCATGGACGCATCGGGCAGCCATGCCTGGAGCCGCCAGCACGAGGTGCTCGGCGGGCTCAGCGTCGGCGCCCCGCCCGACTACTACTCGGCCGAAGGACAGAGCTGGGGCCTGACGACCTTCTCGCCGCGCGGTCTGGCAGCCAGCGGCTTCGCGCCCTTCATCGAGACGCTGCGGGCGAGCCTGCGCCATGTCGGCGGTATCCGCATCGACCATGTCATGGGGCTCAGCCGGCTCTGGCTGGTGCCGGAAGGGGCGTCTGCGCTGGACGGCGCCTATGTCGCCTTCCCCTCCGAGACACTGTTCCGGCTCGTCGCGCTCGAATCCTGGCGCCATGGCGCCATCGTCATCGGCGAGGATCTCGGCACCCTCCCCGACGGCTTCCGCGACGATCTGCGCCGCCAGGGCGTGGCCGGGCTGCGTGTGCTGCGCTTCGAGAGAACGGATCACGGCTACATTGCCCCCGAGCATTGGGATGCCGGTGCTGCGGCTCTCACGACAACCCATGACCTCGTCCCCACCGCCGGCTGGTGGGCCGGCAGCGATCTCGAGCCGACGGAGGACGGCGTTGATCACGAGGGCATCCGCGCCTGGGACCGTGGCGTGCTCTGGGGCGCCTTCGAGCAGGCCGGCGTCGCCGAGGGCGAACGCCCGGCGCCGGAGGACACCGACCCTGTCGTCGATGCCGCGATCCGCTTCATCGCCCGCACGCCCTGTACGTTGAAGCTGCTGCCGATCGAGGATGCGCTCGGCATCCGCACCCAGCCCAATGTGCCGGGCACCACGACCGAAAAGCCGAACTGGCGCCATCGGCTCGATGGCGAGGCGGGGTCGCTGCTGGACGACGAGCGCGTGAAACGGCGCCTGGCCGATCTCGGGCCACCGCGTCCGGAGGGCTGAAGACCCTCAGGCGGCCCGGCTCTCGACGATGCCGGCGATCGCCTCGAGCAGGCGGGTGTCGTCGCCCGCCAACCCCTCCATCGCCGCCATGCGCTGGATCACGGTCGCGGCCACCGCCTCCTCAACCGTGTCCTCGGCATAGGCGTAGAAGATCGTCGCGTGCTGGCCGTCGCGATGGCAGCGCCCCTCGATCTGCTGCAGCTGGATCGCGCTGTGGCGCATGTCGTGAATGACGAGCGAGCGCTCGCGCTCGCCGCCCGGCATCTCGCCACGGTGCAGCGAGATCGACTCCGTCACGGTGAAGATCACCGCGTCGAGCTGCCCGGTCTGGAAGGCGATCCGCGTGTCCTCGTTCTGGAGGCCCGAGCGCTCGCCATTGATCTCGCCGACGCGCCAGCCGCGCCCGCGCAGCGCGTCGGCCAGCATCGCGCTGGTCTCGAGGAAGGCAACGGAGACTGCGACCTGCTCGTCATTGCCGAGCAGATCGTCGCAGAAATCCACCGTGCCTTGGATGCGCAGCAGGCTCGCCTTCTGGCGGAATCGCAGATCGGCCGCCCAGCCCTGCGGTTTGCGCGTCGACCCGCCGGCGAGGCCGAGTTCCTTGCGGAACTCCCGCCAGGTCGCCTCGTAGAGCTTGCGTGCGGCGGCATCCAGCGCGACCGGGGCGAGCTCGCGCTGCACCTCCGGCCAGCCTGCGATCTCCTCCGGCCGCCGACGCAGCCCGATCGCCCGCGGGCCGCGATAGAGCAGCGCCGCCATCCGGGCCCGGTCGGCCTCGTTGGGCTCCCAGCTCCAGTTCTTCCAGCGGCCCCTCGCCTTGCCCATCTTCAGCCGCTTCATCAGCTGGCGGAACCCGTCGAGATCCGCGCTCGGCATGTCGGCGGCGCGCGCCAGCAGCGGCCCGAGATAGGACAGCTCGTGCGGCGACTGCCCGGCGGTCGCACTCATGTAGATGGTGAAGGAGGCGGCGGCCGCCATCTGCCGGCAGACCAGCCCCTGCTGCGAGTTGGGATTGCGGATGCGGTGCGCCTCGTCGATCACGACCAGCGGCCAGATTCGTTTGGGCACGCCGAGCTTGGCCAGCTCGTTGTTCTTCGCCCGCACCGAGCGCTTCTTCGAATCCGGCGGCGGCGCCAGCAGCGACTTCGTCTTCTCGAAATTCATCAGCGTGACGCGTTTCGGCGGCAGGCCAGACAGCGCCATGGTGCGCCGCCATTGCGGGATCGCGCCCTTGGGGCAGATCACCAGGATCTCGTCCTCCGGCATGGCCGAGAGCGCGAGCCAGGCCGAGAGCGTCTTGCCGAGTCCCGTGAGGTCGCCGAGCAGGAAACCGGGCGCTCCGCCTGCGCGCGCCGCGAGGATCGCCGCGCAGGCGACGCGCTGATGCTCATGTGGCACCATCGGCCGCTCCGCGTCCGTCATAGGGCGCACAGCCGTCGCGCGCCATCGCCGGTGGCCGATTCTTGCATGGCTATGGCAGTATCAACGCCCGGCGCCCCCGGCAACGGGATCGCCTTCCTCCGACGCCCCCAGACAGCGAGCTTCCATGACCCGCGCCCAAGCCATCGCGCATGCGCAAGACTATTTCGACACCGGCGCTTTCAAGAGTGACCTCGGCCGTCTCATCGCGATGCCCACCGAAAGCCAGAACCCGGACCGGGCGCCCGTCCTGACGGAGTATCTCGAGCGCGAGATGCGCCCGCTCTTCGAGGGGCTGGGCTTCGAATGCCGCATCCTGCACCACCCCAAGGCCAAGGGCCCCTTCCTCTTCGCCCAGCGCATCGAGGGTGAGAGCCTGCCGACGATCTTCGGCTACGGCCATGGCGACGTCATCCGCGGGCTCGACGCGCAGTGGAGCGAAGGCCTCTCGCCCTGGACCCTGACCGAGCGCGACGGCCGCTGGTATGGCCGCGGCGTCGTCGACAACAAGGGCCAGCATGTCATCAACATCAATGCCTTGCGCGCCGTTCTTGAATCGCGCGGCAAGCTCGGCTTCAACGCCAAATACCTGATCGAGATGGGCGAGGAATCCGGGTCGCCGGGCCTGCGCGAGCTCTGCGCCGACGAGGCCGAGCTGTTCCGGGCGGATGTGCTGGTGGCCTCGGACGGGCCGCGGCTGAATGCCGAGCGGCCCACCGTCTTCCTCGGCGCGCGCGGCGTCATCACCTTCGACCTCTCGATCGTGGCGCGCGAAGGCGGGCATCACTCGGGCAACTGGGGTGGCATCCTCTCCGACCCGGCGATCCAGCTCGCCCACGCCATCGCCTCGATCACCTCCCCGACCGGCCAGATCCGCATCCATGAATGGGTGCCGAAGGAGCTGCCGCGCGCCGTGCGCGAGGCGGTGTCGGATTGTGTCATCGACGGCGGACCCGACGGCCCGGTGATCGATCCGGGCTGGGGCGAGCCCGATCTGTCGCCGGCCGAGCAGGTCTTCGGCTGGTGCTCCTTCGACGTGCTGGCGATGAAGTCAGGCGTGCCGGAAACGCCGGTCAACGCCGTGCCGCCAAGCGCCTGGGCGCGCTGCGCGCTGCGCTTCGTCGTCGGCATCGATCCTAAGGACGTCGTGCCGGCGCTGCGCCGCCATCTCGACCGCCACGGCTTCAAGATGGTCGAGATCATCATGCCCGGCGCGGAGCGGTTCGGCGCGACGCGGCTCGACCCCGAGGATGACTGGGTGCGCTTCACCCTCGCCTCGATCGCACGCAGCACGAACAAGAAGCCGGCCCTGCTGCCCAATCTCGGCGGCTCGCTGCCGAACGACATCTTCGCCGAGGTTCTGGGGCTGAAGACGATCTGGGTGCCGCATTCCTATCCCGGTTGCTCGCAGCATGCGCCCGATGAGCACGTGCCCGTCGAGCTTGCGCGCGAGGCGCTCGGCCTGATGGCGGGGCTCTACTGGGACATCGGGTCCGGCGAAGCGCCGCCCGTCTGAGGCCTACTCCAGCGGCTGTCGCGGATCCCGGTCCGGCGGCATGTCGTAAGGCGTGGCGGGCGGGGCTTCCGGCGGCGCGTTCGGCGGCAGTTCCGGCGGCGGCTCGGTCGGAATGCCCAGCGGCGCCTCGTCGGGCGGCATCTCGACTGGCGGCGCCGGCGGCACCTCGCCCGGCGTCAGCGGCGGGGCCTCCGGCGGCGGCGTCGGGATGGCGGGCGTACTGCCCGGATCGGCCTGGGCCTGCAGATCGTTCATGCGCAACTCCTCGCTTCGCGAGGCAACGCGCCAGCCGCCATTTCGTTCGCGCAAATGAAAACGACGCCGGCTCACGCCGGCGTCGTTCGATTGTCTGGGCTGCGGTCGCCGCTACTTGAAGGAGGGCGGCGCGGTGAGGTCGAAGGCCGGCAATCCGCCACCGCCAGGCCCGCCGATGCCGGGGATCTGGATCGAGTCGAACTGCTTGTCGATCGCCTTCTGGTCGAGCTGCACGGCCGATGCCTTGTAGTGCATCACCATCTGCGGGAAGGTCACGACCAGCGCCACCATGATGCACTGGATCACCACGAAGGGCACCGCCCCCCAGTAGATCTGGCCGGTGGTGACCGGCTCCATCATCGTGCCGGTGACCTTGTCGCGATAGCGGTCCTTCGGCGCCACCGATCTCAGGAAGAACAGCGCGAAGCCGAACGGCGGGTGCATGAACGAGGTCTGCATGTTCACGCCGAGGATGACGCCGAACCAGATCAGGTCGATGCCGAGCTTTTCGGCAGCCGGCCCGAGCAGCGGGACGATGATGAAGGCGAGCTCGAAGAAATCGAGGAAGAACGCCAGCAGGAACACCATCACGTTGACGACGATCAGGAAGCCCGTCGCGCCGCCCGGCAGGCCGACCAGCAGATGCTCGACCCAGAGATGGCCGTTCACGCCGTAGAAGGTCAACGAGAAGACGCGCGCGCCGACCAGAATGAAGAGCACGAAGGCCGAGAGCTTGGCCGTCGATTCCGTCGCCTGCTTCAGCAGGTCGAAGGTCATGCGCTTCTTGCCATAGGCGAGCAGGATCGCTCCCGCCGCGCCCATAGCGCCGCCCTCGGTCGGCGTCGCGACGCCGATGAAGATCGTGCCGAGCACCAGGAAGATCAGCGCCAGCGGCGGCACCATCACGAAGATCACCTGCTCGGTCATCCGCGAGAGCAGGTTCAGCCCGAGCAGCTTGTTGATGATCGCGATCACGAAGGAGATGCCGACCGCGATCGACATCGTCAGGATGACGAAATCGGCGCCCGCCTGGACCTTCGTGAAGGTCTTCATGATCGCGTAGGCCGCGCCGAAGGCGATGATCGTGATCACCAGTAGCGAGCGCCGGCGGGTCTGGCCGTCGGCATCGCGCAGCGTCTGCGCCTCCGCCGGCAGGCCGGGCGCGCGGTTGGGATAGATCATCGTGACCAGGAACACGTACCCGGCATACATCGCCGACAGCACGAGGCCCGGGATGAAGGCGCCCTCATACATGTCGCCGACCGAGCGGCCGAGCTGGTCGGCCAGCACGATCAGGACGAGCGAGGGCGGGATGATCTGCGCCAGCGTGCCGGACGCCGCGATGACGCCGGTGGCGAGGCGCCGGTCATAGCCGTAGCGCAGCATGATCGGCAGCGAGATCAGGCCCATCGAAATGACCGAGGCCGCGACGACGCCGGTGGTGGCCGCGAGCAGCGCGCCGACGAAGATGACCGCATAGGCGAGACCGCCGCGGATCGGCCCGAAGAGCTGGCCGATCGTGTCCAGCAGATCCTCCGCCATGCCCGAGCGCTCGAGGATGAGGCCCATGAAGGTGAAGAACGGGATCGCCAGCAGCACGTCGTTGTTCATCGTGCCGTAGATGCGCTCCGGCATCGCCTGCAGGAAGTTCTCCTGGAACAGGCCGAGTTCGATGCCGACGATCGCGAAGAGCAGGCCGTTGGCGGCCAGCGCGAAGGCCACCGGATAGCCGAGCAGCAGGAACACGACGAGCGCGGCGAACATCACCGGCGCCATGTTGACGCGCAGGAAGTCGCCGAGGCCGGCGGCATGGGCCTCGCCCGTATGCAGGCCGAGGAAGGCGACGAGGGAAAGCGCCAGCAGCAGGCCGGTAGCGCGGGAGAGACGGGAAACGGTCATGGTGGCGATCCGGCGGTCGTTCGGGTTGCTCACGAGGCCACCCCTTGCTGCTTGGCCTGCTCCAGAAGGCGGTGCGCCTCGGCTTCGGCCGCGGCGGCATGGCCGCGCAGCGTCTCGTCATCCTCGAGATGGCCGCGCATGATCGCGACCTGCTTGATGATCTCGGAGACGCCCTGGATCGCCAGCATCACGAAGCCGATGACGACGAGCCCCTTGGCCGGCCACTGCGCCAGACCGCCGGCCGAGAGCGACTGCTCGTTGATGGCGTAGGAGCGGACGAAGAACGGCCAGGAATGGTAGATCATCAGGATACAGAACGGCATCAGGAACAGCGTGTGGCCGATGAGGTCGATCCAGCGCTGCACGCTCTTGGGCAGCAGGCCGTTCACGATGTCGATGCGGATGTGCTCCTTCACCTTCAGCGTCCAGGCCGCGCACATCAGGAACACAGCGCCGAACAGCATCCATTGCAGCTCGAGCCAGGCATTCGACGAAACGTTGAAGGCCTTTCGGATGATGGCGTTGACGGCAGCCACCAGCACGGCGACGAGGATCAGCCAGGCGATTTTCTTGCCGATCTGCTCGTTGATGGTGTCGATGACACGGCTGAGCTGGAGTAGTCCCTTCACGTCGGTGCTCCCAATTCCCGTGCGGCGCCTTGTTCTGCAAGCAGGCCCCGTCCGCGTTTCGGTTATAGGAAGGCCATGCAGCACACAAGCGCCGAGGCGGCTCCGTCCCACGGCGATCTGCCCTGATTTTCGGCATCATCTCGCCTGTCCTGGGCCTCCGACCGCGCTGTGGAACGGGCGACTGCCGCAGGCGTTTTCCGCAGGCCAGAAGCGAGGTTGCGGATGATGACGATGACGACGACGGCCATCCATCTCGAGGCGCGCGGCTTCGTGCCCAACAATCCGCGCCTGCCGCTCGTGCTCTACCAGGCCGCCTTCCCTGCCGATGCCGGGGATTTGGCGGCCGAGATGGAGAGACGCTTCGCCGAGAATGGCTGGCCGCCCCAATGGCGCGACGGCATCTATGATTTCGACCACTACCACACGCAGGGCCACGAGGTGCTGGGCATCGCCGCGGGCTCGGCCGAACTCGTCCTGGGTGGCGAGGGCGGGCGGCGGATCGAGGTGAGCGCGGGCGACGTGCTGCTGCTGCCGGCCGGCACCGGCCATCGCTGCGTGCGGCACTCCGACGATTTCCTGGTGGTCGGGGCCTATCCGCCGGGCCAGAGCGCGGACATCGTTCGCAAGGAGGCGACGCCGGCGATGCTGAAGCAGATCGCCGTGCTCAGCTTCCCGGCTTCCGACCCTGTCCAGGGCGCAGAGGCGCCGATCACGCGGCTCTGGGCGGACCAGATGCTGCGCAACCGCTGAGGCAGCGTTGCGTCCGGGTCGTCAGAGATGTCGGAGAAGGTTCGTGGTGGGTGATGTAGGGCTCGAACCTACGACCCGCTGATTAAGAGTCAGCTGCTCTACCAACTGAGCTAATCACCCATACGCCACGAAGCGTAAGCCGTTCCGCGGGCTGGCCGCGTTAGGCAGGCCGGCGATGTAGCAAAGCCCCCCGCCCCTGTCCACCCACCTGTGACAGAAATATGTGAGGCCCGCGGCGAGACCGCCGCGGGCGCTGCCGACGCGGTTAACGGGCGCCTCAGGCGGCCTTGCGGTTCAGCAGGTGATAGAGCGCGATGGCGCCGAAGGTCGCCGTGCCGATGCCGCCGAGCTCGAAGCCGAAGATCGGCAGCTTGAGATCGCCGGCGCCGAGAATCAGCGCGGTGGCCACCGTCAGCAGGTTCTTCGGCTCGGAGAAGTCGACCTTGCTCTCGACCCAGATGCGCCCGGCCGTCGCCGCGATCAGGCCGAAGACGACGATCGCGAGCCCGCCCAGCACCGCCACGGGGATCGTGCCGATCACCGCGCCGAATTTCGGCGAGAAGCCGAGCGCCAGCGCGATCATGCCGGCGGCGACGAAGACGAGCGTCGAATAGACCCGCGTCACCGCCATCACGCCCATGTTCTCGGCATAGGTGGTCACGCCGGTGCCGCCGCCCGATCCCGCGATCATGGTGGCGACGCCATCGGCGATGAAGCCCCGCCCGATCAGCGGATCGAGATTGCGCCCGGTCATCACCGCGATGCCCTTGATGTGGCCGAGATTCTCCGCGACCAGGATGATCGCGACCGGGGCGATCAGCGCGATCGCCCGCCCGTCAAAGACCGGCGCGACGAAGTTCGGCAGGCCGAACCAGGGCGCCGCTGCCACCCGCGCGAAATCGACCGGCGGGGCGCCGAAGCTCGACGCCGTCAGCGCATAGACGAGATAGGCGAGGAAGCCGCCGATCAGGATCGGCAGGCGCTGGGCGAGGCCGCGGCTGTAAACGGCGACGACCGCGACCGAGACCACGGTGAACAGCGCGATCCACTTCGTGTAGGGGCTGGCCGAGATCATGTTCATCGCGACTGCGGTCAGATTGAGACCGATCGCGGCCACGACCGCGCCGGTCACCACCGGCGGCAGCAGCCGCTCGATCCAGCCCGTTCCGACCGCCTGCACGATCACGCCGATCACGGCGTAGAGCGCACCGCAGGCGATGATGCCGCCGAGCGCCACGCCGATATTGGCGTTGGGTCCCGAGCCCGCATAGCCGGTCGCCGCGATCACCACGCCGATGAAAGCGAAGGACGAGCCGAGATAGCTCGGCAGCTGCCCGCGCGTGACGATGAAGAACAGCAGCGTCGCGACGCCCGAGAAGAAGATGGCGACGTTCGGATCGAACCCCATCAGGATCGGCGCCAGAGCGGTCGCACCGAACATGGCGACGACATGCTGCAGCCCGGCGATGAAGGTCTGCCCCACGGGCAGCCGCTCATCGGGCATCACTGCGCCCGAGGTCTTCAGGGTCCAGTTCGGGAAATAGCCGGCCATCGCCTTCGCTCCACGCAAGAGGGGCGGCCGCTGAGGGCGGCCGCCGATGCAGCGAAATGAAGGCAAGATGCGGGCCCGCGCCAGATCACGGCACGGTCATCCACTGGAATCGGACCCGTCCATGTCGGATACGCGCCGTCATCCCGGGCGGAGCGGAGCCGCCTCCGTCATAGTCTGGCTTGTCCCGACCATCCACGTCTTCGATTGTCGAGCCCCACGCCCAAGACGTGGATGCTCGCCACAAGGGCGAGCAGGACGAGGCAAGCGGATGCCGCGCCCCTACTCCGCCGCGGCCTGCGCGTGCAGGCGCGAGCCCTTGGCCATCAGCTTGTTGAGCGCGACGAGATAGGCCTTGGCAGAGGAGACCAGTGTGTCGGGATCGGCGCCGCGGCCGGTCACCGACGAGCCGTCATGGGTCAGCCGCACGGTGACCTCCGCCTGCGCGTCGGTGCCCTCGGTGACGGCATGGACGTCGTAGAGCTCCAGCGTCGCCTCATGCGGCACGATCGTCTTGATCGCGTTGAAGATCGCGTCGACCGGCCCGTTGCCCTCGACCTCCTCGGTGACGAAGCGGCCGTCGACGTCGAGCTTCATCGTCGCGCGCTGCGGTCCGCGCGTACCGGCCATCACCGTCAGCGAGACGAGCTTCACGCGGTCATGGGCCGAGGCCAGGTTCTCGTCGACCAGCGCCTCGATATCCTCGTCATAGACGTGCTTCTTGCGGTCGGCGAGCGCCTTGAAGCGGGTAAAGGCGTCCTCCATCTGGTTCTCTCCCAGATCGTAGCCCATCTCCTTCAGCTTCGAGCGGAAGGCGGCGCGGCCGGAATGCTTGCCCATCACCAGCGAGGTCTTGGTGACGCCGACCGAGGCCGGCGTCATGATCTCATAGGTGGTCTGGTTCTTCAGCATGCCGTCCTGGTGGATGCCGCTCTCATGGGCGAAGGCGTTCCGCCCGACGATCGCCTTGTTGTACTGCACCGGGAAGGCGCAGGCGCCGGAGACGGCCCGCGAGGTCTTCATCAGCAGCGTCGAGTCGATGCCGGTGTCGTAGGGCAGCACGTCGCCGCGCACGCGCAGCGCCATCACCACCTCTTCCAGCGCGGCGTTGCCGGCGCGCTCGCCGATGCCGTTGATCGTGCATTCGACCTGACGCGCACCGCCCTCGATGCCGGCGATCGAGTTGGCGACCGCGAGCCCCAGATCATTGTGGCAATGTACCGAGAAGATCGCCTTGTCGGCATTGGGCACGCGCTCGCGCACCTGCCGGAACATGGCGCGGTACTCGTCCGGCGTGGCGTAGCCGACGGTGTCGGGGAGGTTGATCGTGGTCGCGCCGGCGCGGATCGCCGCCTCCACCGCGCGGCAGAGATAGTCGATCGGGGTGCGGGTGGCGTCCATGGCCGACCACTCGACATCCTCGACCAGGTTGCGCGCCTGGGCGACGGTCCTGGTGATGATCTCCAGCACCTCCTCCTGCGACTTGCGCATCTGGTGCTCGAGATGGATCGGCGAGGTCGAGACGAAGGTGTGGATGCGCGGCTTGCCGGCATGGCGCACCGCCTCGCCGGCCCGCGCGATGTCGCCCGGGATGGCCCGCGCCAGGCCAGCGATGGTCGAGCGCTTGCTGCGCCGGGCGATCTCGGAGACCGCTTCGAAGTCGCCCTCGGAGGCAATCGGGAAGCCGGCCTCGATGATGTCGACGCCCATCGTGTCCAGCATTTCGGCGACCTCGAGCTTCTCCTCGAAGGTCATGGTCGCACCGGGGCACTGCTCGCCGTCGCGCAGCGTGGTGTCGAAGATCAGCACGCGCTCTTTCGAGGAAGCGGGCGTCGAAGCGCCGTGGCTGTGGGTCGGTTCGGTCATGGTCGTGATCCTGAAAGAGCTGGCGCCGCTCTCGTCGGATGCTGGCGCCTCAAATCGGAAGGGTCATTCTCGTCACTCCCCTGAGCGCCCAGGCATGCATGCCCGGCCGGCCCTCAGGGGCGGCTAAGGAGAAGAAGCAGACCGAGGCTGGAGACGGGACGCGCGCGCAGGCCCGCGATCCGCGCAGGGGCGCGGCCGAAAGGCGAAGCGGGGGCGAACGTCTGGGACAAGCGGAATCCTCGAAGACCGTGGAACGATGTAGCCGAAAACGGGAGCCGCGCGCAAGCATATGTCGCAGGCGCCTGCGGGATTGGGAGGCCGGCGGCGCTGCCCCTATCATCGGCGCCGTATGCGCAGGCCGGCGAGTCGGCGCGGCGGGGGATGCGGGCGATGCTAACTTACAATCGCTGGGCGATCGGGCTCGCCTTCTGCTTGTCGGGCCTCGCGGGCTATATCGACACGATCGGCTTCATCAGCCTCGGCGGCTTCTTCGTCTCCTTCATGAGCGGCAACACCACGCGGCTCGGCATCGAGCTCGCCGGGCTGAAGGGCGGCGGCATCGCCACCGCGGCGCTGATCCTCGTCCTCTTCGTCCTCGGCGTGATCTGCGGCTCGGTCGCCGGCCATTTCGGCGGGAGGCGGCGCAAATCGGCCGTCCTCTGGGTGGTGGCGCTGGCGCTCGCTGTCGCCGCGAGCCTCGACCAGATCGGCCTGAGCTTCGCCGGCGCCGCCATGCTCGCCTTCGCGATGGGCGCGGAGAACGGCGTCTTCCAGCGCGACGGCGAGGTCACCATCGCGCTCACCTACATGACCGGGACGCTGGTGAAGATGGGCCAGCGCATGGCGGGTGCCCTGCTCGGCGGGCCGAAACTCGCCTGGGTCCGCCATTTCCTGCTCTGGATCGGCCTGCTGACCGGCTGCATCAACGGCGCCGTCGCGCATTACCTCGTCGGCCAGGGCGCGGTCTGGCTGGCGGCGCTGGCGGCTGCGATCTTCGCGCTCGCTTTGCCCTTCCTGCCGCTGGACGATTGAGCGGGCCTTGGACCGTACTCTCACGCGTGGAGGTGGGGCTCGTTCCCTCCCCCCGCGTGCGGTGGGGAGGGTTAGGG
>NZ_LSKN01000051.1:0-669 GCF_001557075.1 Methylobacterium sp. CCH7-A2 | reverse complement strand
CGCTGTTCCTGCTCGGCTCGGACCGGCTCGGCCGGGACATGCTCTCGCGCATCCTTTATGGCGGCCGGATCTCGCTCTCGATTGGATTGCTCGGTGTCTTCGTCTCCTTCGTGCTCGGCGTCATCATCGGGGGCATCGCCGGCTACTATGGCGGCAAGGTCGATCTCGTCGTCCAGCGCCTGATCGAGATCGTCCAGTCCCTGCCGCATATCCCGCTCTGGCTGGCGCTGGCGGCAATCATGCCGCCCTCCTGGAGCCCCCTGCTGGTCTATTTCGGCATCACCGTCATCCTCGGCTTGATGGACTGGACGGGTCTGGCGAGGGCGGTTCGCTCGAAGCTCCTGTCATTGCGCGAGGAGGATTATGTCGTCGCCGCCCAGTTGATGGGCGCGAAGCCGGCGCGGATCATCGGACTGCATCTGGTGCCGGGCTTCATGAGCCATCTCATCGCCTCGGCAACGATCACCATCCCGAAGACCATCCTTGGCGAGACGGCGCTGAGCTTTCTCGGCCTCGGGCTGCGCCCGCCGATCACGAGCTGGGGGGTGATGCTGAACGAGGCCCAGAACATCAATGTCGTGGCGCTCTATCCCTGGCTGCTCTATCCGGTCGTTCCGGTGATCCTGATCATCCTCGCCTTCAACTTCCTCGGCGACGGCCTGCGCGACG
>NZ_LSKN01000050.1:0-277 GCF_001557075.1 Methylobacterium sp. CCH7-A2 | reverse complement strand
GCCCATTTCATTTCGCCCGGATGTTCAAGCGCGTCACAGGCCAGACGCCGCATGGATTCGTCAGCGCCATGCGCTTCGAACTCGCTCGAAAACTGCTCGCGGACCGCGATTTGGCCCTTGTCACCATTGCCCATCGTGTCGGGTTTTCCAGCCAAGCTGCATTCACGACAGCCTTCAAACGGACGGCGGGCTCGTCGCCCGGGGCCTATCGCCGCCGTCTCAGGTGACGACGGCAAGCTCGCGCAAACACCGAGCAGTCCCGCGAAAGATTCAATCC
>NZ_LSKN01000049.1:0-346 GCF_001557075.1 Methylobacterium sp. CCH7-A2 | reverse complement strand
TGATCCGGGTCGAGCAGGGCAAGGGCCGCAAGGACCGCTACGTCATGCTCGCGCCTGACCTCCTCGATCTCCTGCGGCAATGGTGGCGGGTGAAGTGCCCCCGCGGCTGGCTCTTTCCCGGCCAGCAGCCTGGCCAGCCGATCACGACGCGCCAGCTCAACCGCGCCTGCCATGCCGCGGCCGAGGCGGCGAAGCTCGACAAGCGGGTGTCGATGCACACGCTCAGGCACAGCTTCGCCACCCATCTGCTGGAGCGGAAGACCGATATCCCGCGTCATCCAGGTCCTGCTCGGCCACAGGAAGCTCGACACCACCGCCGTCTACACCCGCGTCGCGCTGAAGACCC
>NZ_LSKN01000048.1:0-477 GCF_001557075.1 Methylobacterium sp. CCH7-A2 | reverse complement strand
ACGGACCTGCTGAACCGCATCCGAACGGCCGATGCGAAGCCTGACCCGGCCGAGCGTGTCGTGCTCCTCGCGAACGCCGTAGGGATTGCGCCGAATGACCCTGTCTTTCGCGTTTTCCTCCTCCACGTCGCCACAGCATCAGCAGCACACGATGCGACAGCGGCCCTGGCCGCGGCGGCCGCGACGCTGGAGAGGCGGGCAAGGAAACTCTCGGAGCAGAGCGAACGGACGCGCTACGGCCTGGAACCGACGGCGCTGCTGCGCAAGTATAGGTGGATCTTGGCGGGTCTTGCTGCGGCCTGCCTTTTCGTCGGTGTTACGCTCGGCGCGGTCGGCAGCCCCTGGCTTGCCGCGAGCGGTCGAGCGCATCCCGGGGTCCCGGACACCACCTCTCTGGAGCGCAGCGGGCAGGTCCTCCCCCTAGGAGACCGAAAGGTGATCCTGCCGCTCCTCCAGCACGGCGAAGCCGCCCGTCTT
>NZ_LSKN01000047.1:0-3467 GCF_001557075.1 Methylobacterium sp. CCH7-A2 | reverse complement strand
CCATGGTTCTTATCCGCCGCATCGCGCGAGCGTCATGAGTTCCGGGACGGACTCTGAGGCAGTCCTGATAGAGCTCCTTCAGATCTCCCAGGATCGGGAGGGTATCGATGGCGGTGCCCTGGCCGGCGATGATCAAGGCACAAGCCTGCTGATGCAGCGCACGGTTCTGGTCAGCCAACCTTTCCAGACGCGACACCACTGCAGCTCGCTCCTCGTTGCTCAGGACGCAGTCCCACCATGGGCGCTGGCACGGATTGCCAGTCCCGTCTCTCGAACCGGGTCATTTTGGAAAGCCGATTACTCTCGGCGGCTCACGCGTAGGATCGGCGATGCCCATCAATCGTCAACAGGAATATCGCCAGTGTTCCACATTTTCACTTTTTGCGAATCGAAAGGCTTAGAATCCGCGGGCGGCTGCATCGATTCTGGATTTTATGCAAGCCTATTGTCGCGTTGCTTCATTGAAAATGTGGAACACTTGTGCGCCCGCCGCCGATGAAGTGGCTGTAGCGGTACGGATGTCCGCCCCACCTATCGGCGGCTTTCTGGCTTTCGCTGATCTTGTTCCAGCCGGCGCTTTCGCTTCGCGGGGGCGACGCCAAGCGGGTTTTGCCGGGCTGATCAGGTGCCAACGGCTGGTAGATTGCTGAGAAGATCACCGATGAGCGATGCGATGCCTTTCAGCGTGATGGCGTGGGCGCCTTGGGCGGCCTATTTACTGCTCCTGTTCGAACAGGATCGCATTGGCGAGTCTGATTGTGGGCGGCTTCGCCGGTGATCCCGACAGCCGCGCAGCCAGGTTGCCGACAAACTCGATCCGGCGGTTGATCTCGCCGTTGCGGCGCTTCCAGCGGGTTCGAAGCACGAAGTATCACGCGGCGAACGGGAGCTGCGAGACCTGGCTCGTCAAGATGCCGCTCATCCGCGTCACTGTGACCAGATCGTCGACCGAACGGCTCGAGATGCCCTGGCTGCAGGCCACGTCGATCACGGTGTTGAGCGCCTTTCTGCCATGTGCCTGGGGGCGAGGAAGCCCGGTCAGGAGAAGCCCTCAGCGCGGGCACGTGTAGATAGGTCGTGCTCGTGCGCGTCCCCGGCTGCAGCCGCAAAGTTACGCCAAGCGCTCCGGGCTGTTCCCGCTAACGGTGCGTGCCGCTTGGCCGCCGACCTCCAGCACCATCAGTGGTCGCGAGCCAAAGCCGATCATCTGCCGAGAAGATCGGGGAAGGTGGGCTCTTCGCTAGCCCAAGCCGGTTCGTCATCTGGTTGGTCATCGGGGCATCTGAGCGTTTGCAAGTCGAGCCCAACCATCTCGGCTGCACCATCGCCAAAGGCCCGCTCGTCGGTACGCGCCGATGCAACGTCGACCATTGCCATCGGTGATCGGCAGGCTCCCTCCCTGCACCCCCAGGGCACGTTACGGGCGCGATCCAGATACGATATCAGCGATAAAAACGTCGCTCGACGGCACATCCCGCCGAGCGAGGTAGCCTACTGCACCCCCAAATCAGTGATTGCACCCCTACTGGTGCAGGGGTGCAATCACGACATCGTACTCTATCGGGATTTTTTCGCCCTGACAGGCGGTCATCGCAGTTCATAGAGGCGAAACAGAACGTGCGATGAGGCCTGGAATCGCGCCATTCCGGCCCGGTTCCATTAGGTTGGCCCTAGGAAAATGAAGGCACGATACCGCAAAGTTGATGCAAACCCTGCGGGCCGCGTCGACTTTGCTATCGCGAACAAGGGCACGACATACAAAAATGGCGCATTCTCCGCCATTTCCGTCCTCGCGCGAGGATCAAGGAAGGGCACGACAGACAGACGTGACGGTGCCCGTCTCTTCCGTCGTGAAAGGCACGATACCGCGAACTTGGCGGCAGGCCGCCTAGTTCGGCTTGAGCCAAGATTGAAGGCACGACATACAATTTGACTGCAAGTCGGCGAATAGCCTCCCTCGCAGTAAAATCATGAGGCCCGCAGGGGCGGTCCCGTGCTCGCCGAGGGGTCTCCCGAAGAGCTTGGCCAGGCCGTCGCTGGCCTACGTTGGCTTCTCGAATCCGGCTCGGTCGGCCTCGTCCCGCGCGCTCCATTGGCATGGATCGCGCCGCCCCGAGAGGGCGGCTGCGTGATGTTCGAGAGCGACGGCTTGTTTGCGGGGCGACGACGGGCGGATGTGACACGAATACGGCACTTCCTCGCAGTGTCATGCACCAGGTTGCGACGACCGTCCCAGCTGATTAAGCAGATCGAGAAGTTCCTCTTTGCGAGATGCGCCAGCTATACCCCAAAGCCGAAATTCAAACCGGACGGGGAGAAACTCGGCTGCACTGCGTCATGCGGCTCGTGCATCGGGTGGTTGAGGGAGATTGAGACGGACCCTTCCCGCTGGTCGCATGGATGGCTGCATGGCCATCACCAACTGACGCCGGCCCCGACAAGCCGAACGATCGTAAACCTTAGCCAGAGGCGATCAGCCCTAACCTCGGACGATTCCAGCTCGAGCTGGCTCAAATCGGGGAGCACATCACGTCCTGACGTGCGGATCTTGGAGCTTGTTGCAAAGGCTCGGGGCGAGCGATGCTCGACACACCTGAGAGGGCCAGTGTCGTCACTGAGATTATGGTCGGCGCTGACCAATGGCGCGTCATCCGCTTCCCGCGCCCCAGCAGATATGCCGCGCTTGATCAAAGACAACAATCTCACCAGTGACCGGACAGACGCTCATTCTTACAAACTCATAAAATAAAAAGACCGTATTTTATCGAAAGATGCAATCTTTTTCGCTTAATCATCATATATCAAGCGCGAAAATCGAAATGACGTTGAGTTTGATCTAGATCGTGACTGCACTCGATAAATTCAAAACCTACCGGTTTGTGTTGCCGCCGGATTGTACGCTTCGTCACGCCAAGGCGACGGCCGCCTCCCTGGCCGGTCTTCTCGAGGCTGGGTCCGTGATCGAGATCGACTGCGCCGGCGTCGAGCAGGCCGACATCACCTTCGTGCAAACACTCCTGGCCGCCAGCCGCAGCTGCGCCGCCCGCAACCTGCCCTTCACCCTCACCAGCATCAGCGACGTCGTCGCTTCCGCCTTCCACCGGGCCGGCGTGACGCCGCCCGGCACGATGCCTTCCGAACTGTCCGGGATCTGACCATGGCCAACATCCTCATCGTCGACGATTCGCCGAGCGTCCGGCAGATGATCAAGCTGGTGCTGGGACCGGCCGGGCACAATGTCGTCGAGGCCGGCGACGGCGCGGAGGGGCTGGCCAAGGCCAAGGCGCAGAGCTTCGAACTCGTCATCACCGACCTCAACATGCCGGTGATGAATGGCATGCAAATGATCAAGGCCCTGCGCGCCCTGCCGGCCTTCATGGGCACGCCCATCGTCTTCCTGACCACCGAATCCGACGACGCCGTCAAGCAGGAGGCCAAGGCCGCCGGCGCGACGGGCTGGATCACCA
>NZ_LSKN01000006.1:0-11690 GCF_001557075.1 Methylobacterium sp. CCH7-A2 | reverse complement strand
CCCCTAACCCCTCCCCACAAGGGGGAGGGGAACCCGGTTGTGCATCGACTTACGGCTTGATCTTCGGCAGCGTCGCCGTGATCACCTGCTTGCCGTTCTGGACCTCGGCGAGGAAGCTCTCGCGGTCGAGGTCGCCATTGGTCTCGATCGTGGTCTCGATCAGGATGCCCGGCTCCTCGGAGGGCTTGATCGTCGCGCCGCGCAAGCTGTCGGCGACGCCCTTCTTGTCGAACTTCTTCTGCTTCTCGGTCGCCCACTTGATCATGTGGACGGCCATGTAGCCCTTCAGGCCGTTATGGTCGGAGGCGTAGTTGTACTTCGCCTGGAACTTCTTGCCGAATTCCTGGAAGGCCGGGATCGGCGCGTCGATCGACAGGCCGACATGGCCGCGCACGCCGTTGGCGGCGTCGCCGGCGAGCTCGATCACCTTGGCGCCGAGCAGCGTCGTCTCGCCGACCATCGGCTTGGTGATGCCCTGCTGCTTGGCGGCGCGCAGGAAGCGGGCGCTCTCCTCCTCGTTCAGATAGACGAAGACGGCGTCGGCATTGGCATTCTTGATCTTGATCGCGTCGGCGGCGAAATCGGCCTGGCCCTGCTCGGTCGAGACGTCGGCCGCGACCTTGATGCCGACCTTTTCAAGCTCGGGGATGATCGCGTCGCGCCCGCCCTTGCCGAAGTCGTTGTTGACCCAGACCACGGCGACCGAGCCGGCCTTGACCGTGTCCTTGAGATATTTGGCGATCTTCGGCATCGCCGCAGCCTGGCTGAGCGAGGTGCGGAAGAGATACTGGTTGCCCTGCTTGGTCAGGCCGGCCGCCTCGCCGCCGACGATCTGCGCGATTTCGGCGCGCTGCGCGATCTGCATGGAGGCGCCGATCGGGCCGGAGAAGACCGGGCCGAGCACCGCATAGGTGCCTTCGTCGATGGCGCGCTGCACGGCGGCGCGGGTGTTACCCGGGTTGGTCTGCGTGTCGTAATGCACGATCTCGATCTGTCGGCCGAGGATCCCGCCCTTGGCGTTGATGTCCGCGACGGCGAGGTCGATGCCGTTCTTCCAGTTCGTGCCGGCGGTCGCGCCCGCGCCCGACAGCTCGACGACGTTGACGAGCTTCACCTTCTCCTGCGCCAGCGCCGGCGCAGCCAGCCCGACTGTGACGGCCGCAGCGATGATCCATGGGGTCTTCATTCTTGTCTCCTCCAGCTCTGGTTTTGGTCTTCTTGGTCTTCTTGGGTGGCCCTTGGGCCGTGTTTGACGTGGCGTGATCTCAGGCTGCGCGGTGCCTGGCCTCCTGCGCGGCGAGGGATCGGTCGAAGGCGTCGGCGATCGCACCCTCCGGGGCCTGGACCCCGGTGAACAGCGCAAAGGCGTCGACGGCCTGGTTGATGCTGAGCTCGCGGCCCGTCATCACCATGGCGCCCGCCTTCTGCGCGGCTTTGAGCAGCGGTGTCCAGAGGGGATGATAGACGGCGTCCGCCACCCACTGCGACTTTCGGATGAGGTCGGCGGGGACGGGGCTGTCGCGGTTGGGCAGCATGCCGACCGGCGTGCCGTTGACGAGCCCCGCCGCGCCCGACACCGCCGCCTCGACGCTGCTGCAGATCTCGACCTGCGCGCGCGTGCCGATCTGGTCGGCCAGCGCCTGCGCCTTGGCGCGGTCGCTGTCATAGAGCCTCAGATGGCTGACGCCGCAGCCGGCCAGCGCGAAGCCGATCGCCTTGCCCACCCCGCCCGTGCCGATGATCGCGACGGGGGCGTCGCCATCGCTGCGCCCAAGCGCGCGATAGGCGGTGGCGAAGCCGGTCGCGTCGGTGTTGTGGCCGGTCAGCACGCCGTCCCGCGCCACGACCGTATTGACCGCGCCCATCGCCCGCGCTTCCGGAGACAGCGCGTCGAGCAGCGGCACCACCGCTTCCTTGTAAGGGTAGGTCACGTTGATGCCCGAGAAGCCCATGCGACGGACGCCGTCGAGGATCGAGACCAGATCGGCGCGATCTGCGTCGGCGACCTCGATCAGATGGTAATGCAGCTCGAAGCCGGCGGCGCGCGCGGCGGCCTCATGCATCGCCGGCGCGGCGGAATGGGCGATCGGCGTGCCGATCAGGCCTAGCAGCACGCGCTTCGTCCGGTTGGCGATGGCAATGTCCGGCATCGTCTCGTCCCTGTGGCTCCCCCATCATGATCGCAGGCGTTGCCGCCATCAGATAAGCTGATCGCTCGCGCTAACGCGATGACCAATTTGATCGCATTACCTAACTTGATGTTATCCTGCCAGCCGGCTTCTTGCCTCTGGGGCACGCGGCCGGACCACAGCGTCCATCTCCTGCCGCAGCAGCGTCACGAAAGTCTCGGCATAGACGGACGGCGCCTTGTCGTTCTTGATGGCGACATAGGTCTGGAACTGCGTCGGCTCGGCGATCGGGATGGTCGTGATGCCCTGCATCGAGCCATGCGCGACGGTGAACTGGTCGATCACGGCGATGCCGAGCCCGGCGCGCACCAGCGAGCAGACCGTGGTGCCGAAGCGCGCCTTGATGACGATGTCGTAGGCGAGACCCTGGCGGGAGAAGATCTCGGCCATGATCCGCCCGTAAGGGTCGTTCGGGTCGATCCCGATCAGCGGATGGCGCACGATCTCGGTCGCCGAGATCACCGGCCGCCCGGCGAGTTCGTGACCGTCGGGCACGATGCAGAGCAGCTCGCCCCGGCTCAGCGGCAGGAAGTCGATGCCCGGATGGTCGAGCTTGTAGCTCATCGCCGCGATCTCGCCGCGCCCGAGCAGCAGATAGTCGAGCGCCTCCTCGATCTTGAGGATGTTGATGTCGAGCCGAAGGTCCGGGTGCTTGCGCTTCAGCTTCTCGATCGCGCGCGGCACCATCACATGGCAGATGCTCGGCACCGAGCCGATCCGCAACTCGACCCCGCCGCCGCGCTCGATCCGCGCCAGCGTGTAGTGGAGGTCGTCGACTTTCTTGTAGACCCCGTTGATCTGCTCGAAGATGTCCTTGGCTTCCGGCGTCGGCACATAGCGGCCGTGCCGCCGCTCGAACAGCTTCAGCCGCAGCGTCTTCTCGGTGTGCTTCATCAGCCGGCTGATGCCCGGCGCCGAGACCGCGAGCAGCTTGGCCGCGCCGCTGATCGTGCCCGTGATCATGATGGCGCGGATCACCTCGATCTGCCGCAAGGTGAGCATGGCCGTTTTCGTCCCCTCAACCTCTTTTGACGCCGAGCGGAGGGGAGCGGCGCCCCGCTGTCAAGCGAGCCGGGCAGGGAAGGCGGTTGTTATGGCTTCGGCAGCGCCTTGGCCTCGGCGTCGAGCTTTTGCAGGGTCGGCAGCGTCTTCTCGGCGAAGGCCTTGAGTTCGGGGTCCGAACCGCTCTCGGCATAGGCCGCGATCACGGCGAGGCTCTCCTCCTGTGCCTGCCGTTGCGCGGCGACATAGGCGCGGTCGAACTCCAGGCCCTGCAGCGCCGCGAGATCGCGCAGAAGATCGAGCTGGCGCCCGTCCGGGCGCTCCGGCAGCGCGATGTCGGAGCGCTTGGCGATGATCTGCCGCAGGCTGCTGCCCGTGGTGCCGCGGTCGTTGGCAAGCCGGTGGGCGAAGCTCTTGATCTCGGGCGAGGTGGTCTTGTGCAAGGCGAGCGTCGCCGATTCGACGGCAAACATGGTCGAGACCGCGGCCTTGTGGACGAAATCCTGCGGCGGCATGGCCGTCTGCGCGCCGGCACCGAGCGACCAGATCAGGGTCGCGGTCATGATCGGGAGAAGCCGTTTCATCGCGGCGAACTGCCTTTCCGGAAGGTCTGTGGATACGGGGTCAACCCGGCTGCGCCACGACGGTTCCCCACCACCGCGGGGGTGGCCTCGCGCGCGCGGCTCGTGCAGGGTGCGCCCCGGACACCGGCCAGGCCGGTTCGATAAGGACAGGGACGAGACGCCATGCCGACCACCCACGAGACCCTGCGCGCCGTGCTCGTCGCGAGCCGCCGCGACAGGAGCCTGATCGAGATGGCCGCGCAGCCGGTCCCGGCCTCATTCCTCGACGGACTGGCGATCCAGGCCGACATCGCGAAGACACTGGGCCATGCCGAAGCGGGCTGGAAAGTCGCCATCGCCGAGGACGGCACGCCCGTCGCCGGCCTGATGCCGGGCCCCTGGCTCGCCCCCGGCGACGTCTATGACGGCGCGATCGGCGCCGAGCTGCGCGTCGAGATCGAGATCGCGCTGCGGCTGGCGAAGGACGTGCCGATGCGGCCGAATCAGCCCTATTCGCGGGCCGAGCTGCTGGCGCATTGCGACAAGGCCTATCTCGGCATCGAGATCGTCGAGAGCCGTCTCGCCAACTGGCAGGGCGTGCCCTTCGCCCTCTGGCTGGCCGACGCGCTCGGCCATGGCGGCTACTATCTCGGCCAGGAACTGGACATGAAGGTTCTGGACGAGGTCGCGGGGCTGACCTGCTTCATCTCGCTGAACGGCGTCACGATCTACGATCAGCCGGCGGTCCACGCCAATGGCGATCCGGTGGCGCCCTTCCTCGCCTGGGCCAACCGGAAGGATGAGCTGATGGGCGGGCTGCGCGCCGGTCAGATCGTCACCACCGGCAGCCTCTGCGGTGGCGTGCTTTCGCCCGGCAAGGGCGAGATCGTCACCAAGCTCGCCCCGCTCGGCGGCGTATCGCTAACGCTTCGTTAGCCACACCGCTCGAATCCGGCGCATTTGCCCGCGCCGGTTTTGTTTCTGTATGGTTGCGGCAGGAACCTCGCTAGAGTGGTCCCGTTGCGTCGTGGGGGGAGTTGCTTGGAGGTTGGATGCGGTCCTGGCGGAGAGCGGGCAGCGCGCTTGCGCTGAGCGGAAGCTGTGCGCTCGCCCTGATGGTCGCGCTGCGGCCGGTTCCGGTGCAGGCTTTCGACCTGTCGTCGCTGGACCTGTTCGGGCTGTTCACGAAGAAGGAGGAGCCGCCGGCGGTCAGCCAGGCGACGCTTCCCTACCGGCTGGAATTCGATCTCGGCGGCGCCGATGACGCCAAGGCGCTGACGCGGACGCTGCAGGACGCCTCGCTGCTTTATCGTCTGCGCCAGGACGCGCCGCCCGACGGCGAGACCCTGGCACGGCGGATGGCGGCCGATCTCAACCCTCTGGTCGATGCGCTCTGGTCGCAGGGCTATTTCGATGCCGAAGTCGCGCTGGTCGTCGATGGCGTGGCGCTGCGGGTCGGGGCGGAACCCGATGCAAGGCTGATCCGCGCCCTCGAATCGCACCGCAACCGAGAGGCTGTGCCGATCACCGCCACCATCCGCCCGGGGCCGGTCTTCGCGCTGCGCAAGGTCGACGTCGCCGAACGGGGCGCAGCGGGCGCACCCGCCATCGACGACCCGCTCAAGGTCAGCCGGCTGAAGCCGGGCGACCCCGCCACCTCGGCTTCGCTGCGGGCGGCGAGGGCGGCATTGGTCGATCATCTGCGCGCCCAGTCGCGTCCGCTCGCCAAGGTCGTCGATCTGCAGCCGGTGGTGGACCATGCCGCCCGCACGATGGATGTCACCTATGTCGTGGAGCCGGGGCCGGTCGCCGGTTTCGGCACGGTCTCGGTCGAGGAGACCGGCGACATCCCGCCCGAGGTCATCCGCTCCTTCATCTATCTGGAGCCGGGCGATCGATATTCGCCCAAGGCCCTCACCGACACACGCAAATCCATCGGCACCATCCCCGCCGTCGGCTCGGTGCGGATTCGGGAAGACGAGCGGCTGGACGGCGCCGGCAACCTCCCGATCTTCGTCGAGGTCACGGAGCGGCCCAAGCGCCTGCTTGGCTTCTCGGCGCGCTATTCGACCATCGATGGCCCGGCGGTGAAGACCTATTGGGAGCACCGCAACCTCTTCGGCGGGGCCGAGCGCCTGCGGCTCGAGGGTGATGTCTTCTTCGCCCCCCGCATCGACGGCACCAAGATCACCAAGTTCGACGATTTCGAGCGCTCCGATCTCGGCGGCCGCTTTGCCTTCAGCTTCCTGAAACCCGCGCTGTGGGGCAGCCGCTATGACTGGCTGCTTGACGGCGTCGCGACGCGCCAGCGCGTCGGCACCAACCGCTTCGGCGGCTACACCGCCCGCTACGGCAATGTCACGACCGCGATCCAGCGTCGCTTCAGCGACACCTTCTCGATCTCGGCGGGGCTCGAGGTCGAACGAGGCCAGACCTCGGACGTGCTCGGCCAGGTCGACTATACCCTCGTCGGCATCCCGCTCTCGGTGAAATACGATTCGACCGACAGCCTGCTCGACGCCACCCGCGGCATCCGCGCCACAGCCTCCGTCGCGCCCTATCCGACCTTCCTCGGCTCGACCGTCGGGATCGTCCAGAGCAAGGCGTCGCTCGCGGCCTTCTACGCGCTGGACGAGGATGCGCGCTATGTGCTCGCTGGCCGCGTCGGGCTGGGCTCGATCGCTGGCGCCGATCTCGACGAGGTGCCTGCGACCCGGCGCTTCTATGCCGGCGGCGGCGGTTCGGTGCGCGGCTATGCCTATCGTACGCTCTCGCCACTCGGCCCGCTCAACCGCCTGACGGGTGGGCGCAGCCTGTTCGAGGCCTCGCTCGAGGCGCGCATCAAGGTGACCGACACCATCGGCGTCGTGCCCTTCTTCGATGCGGGCACCGCCTTCGAGGGCAGCGTGCCGGACTTCAAGCAGCGCCTGCAGATGGCCGCCGGTCTCGGCCTGCGCTACTACACGGCCATCGGGCCGATCCGCGTCGACGTCGCCGCGCCGCTCAACCCGCGCAAGGGCGATAAACCCGTCGCGCTCTATGTCAGCATCGGGCAGGCCTTCTGATGCGGACAAATCTCACATCGCTGCGGCCCCTCGCGCTGCGTCTCGCCCTGCCAGCGCTGCTGTTGTTGGCAGCTCTCGTTGCCTTCGTGCCCTTCGGCGGCATCGCCCAGAACGCCCAGACCGATCGCGGCGTGGTCGCCGACCTGATCTCGAAGGCGCTCTCCAGCGACACCAGCCAGGTCTCGATCGGCGCGGTCAACGGCGCGCTCTCCTCCGATGTCGAGATCCGCGACATCGTCCTGTCGGATCGCGACGGCCCCTGGCTGCGGCTGGACCGCGCCCGCCTGATCTGGACACGCAGCGCCTTGCTGCTGCGCCGTCTGGACATCGACCGGCTCGAGATCGGCAGGCTCGAGCTTCTGCGCAAGCAGGCGCCGCCACCCCCGGGCGCCGCCCCGCCGCCAGATGGCCCGATCCTGCCCGAACTGCCCCTGAAGGTGATCGTCCGCGCCTTCCAGTTGAACGAGCTCGCCCTGGGCGAGCCGGTGGTTGGCGTCGCCGCGCGGCTCGGTGCCACCGGTTCGGCGAGTCTTGGGCCGCCGAGCGAGGGGCTGGACCTGCGGCTCGCGGCGCGCCGTCTCGACGCGCAGGGCCGTTTCGACGTCAACCTCTCCTTCGTGCCGGACACGACGCGGCTCCAGCTCAACGTCAAGCTCGACGAGCCGGCCGGCGGGCTGATCTCGAAGATCGCCGGCCTCCCCGGCGAGCCGCCGGTGACGCTCGATCTCGGCGGCGACGGGCCGCTCGATTCCTTCGGCTCGACCCTGATCTTCAATGCCGGCCCGACCATCGGCGCACGCGGTGATGCCCGGCTCGACCGGCGCGGTACCGAGCGACTGCTCACCCTGGCGCTCGATTCGCGCATCGAGGGGCTGATGCCGGCCCCCGTCGCGCCGGTCTTCGCCGGCTCGACACGGCTCGACGGCGCTGTCGGCTTCCCGGATGGCGGCGGCGTCGACATCCGCAGTCTCGCTCTGGTCTCGGCGCTGGCGCGACTCGATGTGGGCGGGCGCACGGCGGCCGATGGCACGCTCGATCTGCGCGTCACTGCGGCGGCGCTGCCCAACGCCGGCGGCAAGACGGTCGCCTCCGGCACCGAGATCGGCCGTCTCGCCTTCGACGCGACCATTCGCGGCCCGGCCGCGGGCCCGACCATCGTGGCGACTCTCGACGCGCGCGAGGCGCGCCTGCCGGCCGGCGGATTCGAGCGCCTCGGCCTGACCTTCAACGCCACCCCCACCGGCCAGATCGGCCAGCCCGGCACGCGCATCGCGCTGACGGCGGATGGCGAGGCGGCGGGAATCAGTCTGACCGACCGGGCGCTTGCGCGGGCGGTGGGGGAGCGCGTCACCTTCACCCTGCGCGGCACGGCGCAGGATGACGGCACCGCCGATTTCGAGACGCTGCGGCTCGCCCTGTCGGGTGTCGAACTCGACTACAAGGGCAAGGCCGGCAATGTGCGCACGCAGGGGCGCCTCCAGGCCGTGCTGCCGGATCTCGCGCGCCTGAGCGGCCTGGCCGGGCGCCCGCTCGGCGGCCGGGCCGAGATCGCGGCCGAGATCGACGCCACGCCGCGCCGCAACGACTATGCCGCGACCCTGAGCGGGCGAGGGGAGCGCCTCGCCACCGGCGACGCCCGCCTCGACCGCCTGCTGGCGGGCCGCCTGACGCTCGACGGCCGGGTCAGGTCCTTGGCGGAGGACATCACGGTCAGCGGCCTTCGGCTTGCCGGCGAACATGCCACGATCACGGCTGATGGTGGCATCGGACGCCAGGCCTCCGATCTGCGCCTCGCCCTGGCGCTGCCCGATCTGAAGCGCGCCGATCCCCGGCTTTCGGGCCGCGGCGACCTCACGGCGCAGATCAGCGGCCCGCGCGACAGGCTCGACGCCACGGCCCGGCTCGGCATCGCCGACGCGACGGCACTCGCCCGCCCGATCCCGCGCCTGACCCTGGATGCCGTGATCCGCGATCTGCAGGGCGCGCTCGACAGCCGCCTGACCCTGAACGGCGAGATCGATTCCCGGCCCGCCACGGGCACCGTCGCGCTCGCGCGCCTGCCGGGAGACGGCTGGAATCTCTCGGCGCTCGACATCGCCATCGGCTCCGTCCAGCTGAACGGTGGCCTGACGCTCGATCCCGCCAGCCGCGCCGAAGGGCGCATCACGCTCGCCGCCCGAAATCTCGACGATCTTTCGGCGCTCGCCTTGACCAAGCTCGGCGGCCAGCTCGACGCCGATCTCCGCCTCGCCGTGGTCGAGGGGCGCCAGAATCTTGATCTCACCGCCAAGGGCACGAAGCTCGCCGGTCCCTCGCTGGCGATCGACCGTCTCGACGCCACGGCGGCCGCGCGCGACGTCTATGGCCGTCCGCAGCTTGATGCCGCGCTCGCCATCGACCGCGCCGTTCTGGCCGGCGAGGCGATCAGCGCCATCCGCTTTGAGTCGAAGGGCGCGCCCGAGGCCAGCGCCTTCACCCTGAGCGCCGCCGCGCGCGGCTTTGCCCTCAACGGCGCCGGCCGTCTCGTTCCCGGCGAACCGCTCAGCCTCGAACTGGCGAGCTTCGAGGCGCGCCGCGACGGCCGGCGCATCGCGCTCGCCAACCCTGCCAGCTTCCGTTTCCCGGCCGGGGGCGTCGAGATCGGGGGCTTCGCGCTGGCGATCGAGAACGGGCGCCTGACGCTCGCCGGCCGCGCAGGGGAGACGCTCGATCTCGACATCGCCGCCCGCAACGTCCCGCTTTCGGCCGCCCGCATCATCGCGCCGGGCCTCGACCTCGCGGGGACGCTGGAGGCGCAGGCGAAGATCGGCGGCACAGCCGCTGCGCCGACAGGGCCGTGGAGCGTCAGGATTTCACGTCTGGTCACGCCCGAGACGCGCCGAGCCGGCCTGCCGCCGGTCGAGATCGCGGCATCCGGCGCGCTGAAGGGCGAGGTCGCGAGCGTCGATGCGACGGTCAATGCCGGCCGTGGCGCAACCCTGACGCTGCGCGGGACAGCGCCGCTGAACGCAGCCGGCGTGCTCGACCTCGTGGCGCAGGGCCGCGTCGATGCCGCGCTCGCCAACCCACTGATCGGCGCGCAGGGTCAGCGCGTCACGGGCAGTGTGGCGCTTGATCTTCGCGCGGCGGGCTCGCTCGCCGCTCCGCGGCTGAGCGGGTCGGCCACGCTGAGCGGCGGCAGCTTCACGGATGTGCTGCAGGGCGTCCGGTTGACCGCGATCGAGGCGCGGGTCGCCGCCAATGGTGAAAACCTGACGATCGAACGCGCCAGCGCCAGCACGCCCAATGGCGGCACGCTCTCGGCCACGGGGCGGGTCGAGCTTGATCCCGCTGCGGGCTTTCCGGGGTCCATCCGGATCCAGGGCAATCGCGCCCAGCTCGTCTCCAGCGATATCGTCACCGCCGTCGCCAACCTCGGCCTCGACATCGCGGGCCCGCTCGCCCAGCGGCCGCGGATCGGCGGGCGCGTCGACGTGCTCTCGCTCGATGTTAAGGTGCCCGACCGGCTGCCGGCGACCCTGCGTCCCGTCGACGGCATCAAGCATATCCGCCCGACCGGCACGGCGGCCGCCCGCCTCGCCGCGGATAAGCGCAACGCCCGCCCAGCCAGGCGGGGTGCCCGTCCGGCGCCGGCCTTCGACGCCGCGCTCGCGCTCACGGTTTCGGCGCCGAGCCGTGTTTTTGTCCGGGGCCGTGGCATCGATGCTGAACTTGGCGGGCAGCTCAGGGTCGGCGGCAGCTTGGCGGCCCCGCAGCTCGACGGCGGCTTCGAATTGCGCCGCGGGCGCCTCACCGTGCTGAGCCAGCGTCTCGATTTCAGCCGCGGCAGGCTGACCTTCGCGGGTGGAACGCTGCCGGAACTCGACTTCGTAGCCGAGACCCGTGCCGGGGACGTCACCGCCCGCGTCATCGTCACCGGCCCGGCCGATGCGCCGTCCTTCGCCTTCACCTCCAATCCGGATCTCCCGCAGGACGAGGTGCTGTCGCGCCTGCTCTTCGCGCGGGCGTCGGGTTCGCTCTCGCCCTTCCAGGCATTGCAGCTGGCGCAGACGGCGGCACAGTTCGCCGGGGGCGGCGGCGATGATTCCTTCGAGCGGCTGCGCAAATCCCTCGGCGTCGACAATCTTGACATTCAGGTCGGCGCCGGCGGCCCGACCGTCGGCGTCTCGCGCTACATCAGCGACAACGTCTCCGTGGGTGTGAAGGCGGGCGCGCGGCCGGAGGACAGTGGTGTCTCGGTCAACATCGATCTGACGCGCCGACTCAAGCTTCAGGCCGAGACCAATGCCGAGGGCGGGGCGGCGGTCGGCGTCGGCGCCGAGTGGGAGTACTGATTCGTCCGCGCTTGCGGCGCGGCGACCCCCGTTGAGCGGGCCCGCCTGCCCGCCAGCCGCCGATCTCAGCGACATGGACTGGCGGAGCGGCCCGATCGTCTGAGGGGGAACGGGGGAATCGGGCCGCGCGGCGACGGGCGGCAGGGCTCACGCCGATTCCACCCTGGAACGCCTCGAAACGGGGCTTGCCGGTCGGGCGCGGTTAACGGTTGGTAAATTTCGCCCGTCAAAGCGTGGCCTGCCTGCAACACCGCATTCCAAAGCACCCCCCTGCGGCTCTCGGCGGCGTGATCGCGGTTGATCGGCATCCGGGCATTCGTATGGTTGTCCTGCGTCGGGACGTTCCCGGTCGCTGTTTTTCGTCTTCGCCTCTGAATGGTCAGGGACGCGGGCGAAAGACCGGGAACAAGCTGGTTCGGTGATTGGGTCTCCTGGGGCTGGTCACCAACAGAACTGGCGGAAGCCCGAGGGTCTCGAAACTCTTTTGGAGGTTACCAATGAAGCTCGTTAAGAGCCTCCTCCTCGGTTCCGCCGCCG
>NZ_LSKN01000046.1:0-2803 GCF_001557075.1 Methylobacterium sp. CCH7-A2 | reverse complement strand
CAAAGCCGGCACGCGGTGGCTCTGCGAAGCTACACCACCAGCAGGGACACGACCGGCCGCGACGGCCGCGAGGTTCAGCAGGCGCGAGCGGGGCCGCCGCTTAAGCCCGCACACCTGGCGGGCTGTTGCTCGTTTCAATCGACCGCTGCAAGCAGAGCTTGCGCGTGTGCATGCACGACCTTGTCGAGACTGAATTGGTCGATGTAACGGGCACGGTACTCAGCGTGACGGCGCTCGGCTGCGACATTGTCATGGTAATAGATCATCGCTGCCACGAAGCCGGCCACGTCATCCAACGCGACTAAACGGCCAATCCGCTCATCGACAATGATGTCGCTCGGCCCGAACTCGCAGTCAAAGGCGACGACCGGCAGGCCGAAGCGCAAACCCTCGCAAATGGCGAGGGACCAGCCCTCCCAGCGTGCTCCTGACAAATAGACGTCGCTTCGCGAGAGAGGGGTCGCAGGGCTGTCGGGGTAATGCTCGATCGTCACGCGCCCGGACAGGCCGAGCTGGTCGATCAGCGTGCGGATCGCCGGTTCGTCCTCACCGTAGCCGACGAGTGAAAGTTGAGCGCCGTCACGCTCTCGGCAGAAGGCTGCAAACGCGTGCAGCAGAATATCGTACCCCTTCTGATAGGCGAACCGCCCCACGGTGACGAAGCGAACGGCACTCCCGCTGTCACGGTGATCGGGCGTAGGCCGGTCGAACGAACGCACGGGATTGGGCACCCAGACGTGCTCGACCTCGCTCGGATAGTCGGCCTTGAAGGCCTCAAGCTGGCGTGGAGAGGTGCCGAAAATGCGCGTCAGCCGCGGCAGTACGAGAAACCGCATCACCTCAAACAGCACCTTCGCCATGGGCGAGCGCCGCTCAAGCCTCGGATTGCCGTGCAAATAAAGGATGAAGCGACGCCGGAGGCCGAGGCAGCAAAGCCAGAACACGGCGGTGGCCTCGACCTGAGGCACGACGACAAGGTCGAACCGGCCCTCGGCAACCACCCGCCGGACCCGACGGAGGAGGTCGAACCGCCCGCTCGCCAAGCTGAGCACGACGTTGTACGGCCTGACATGGCCGACGATCTGCTCGAAGGGCGAGGTGTAGAGCACCGAAACCGCGACGTCTTCCGCATACTCGGTCGCCAGCGCCGAGCAGATCGAATCGGTCACGCGCTCGATGCCGGCGAAGGAGCGCGTCGGCGGCACGACGTAGAGGATAGTGATCTTCCTTTTTGACATCGCTCTCTCGACGCCATCGCACCGACCGCGAAGCAGCGCTTGTCACGGTACGGCTCTTGCAAAGTCTGCGCCAAGTCGGGGGCTTTGCTGGCAGCTGGGAACGGCATGCCGAGCGCGGAGGGCGGACCTCAGACAGAGGCTCAAGCGGGGCGAGGCATGACCAGCTCGACGTTCAGGCTCGCGGTGATCGTGAACTGCTACAACTATGCCGAATATGTCGAGCGAGCGATCGGCAGCGTGCTCGCTCAGCGCCGCGATGACTGCGAGGTCATCGTCGTCGATGATGGCTCGACGGATGCATCCTGGGAGGTCATCCGCCAGACGGGGGTCAGAGCTTTCCGCATCGAGAACGGCGGCCAGCGCCGCGCTTGCATCTATGGCCTCGACCAGACGACGGCGCCTTTCGTGCTGTTCCTCGACGCGGACGACGAGCTCTTGCCAGGCGCGCTCGACGCGATCATCCCCCATCTGCAGCCCGAGGTCGCCAAGGTTCAGTTCTGCCTTGGCCGCGTCGACGGCGGCGGCCAACACCTGGGCTCGATGGTTCCTCACCCAGAGCTGTTCTGCAGGGTTGGCGATCTGCGGGAGCGTGTCCGCAGGACGGGTGTCTATGTCAGCCCGCCGACGTCGGGGAACGTCTTCAGGCGCGACCTGTGCGAATTGCTGCGCGACGCCGATTACGACAACGCGGTCGATGGAATCATCATCCTAGCGGCTCCCTTCTTCGGCGAGATCGTATCTCTGCCGGAGGAGCTGGGGCTCTACCGCGTCCATGACCGCAACCTCTCAGGGGTCGGCCGCGGCATCGACGCCGACATAATCCGGCAGCATATGCAGCGCTTCAGGAACTGTATTGCTCACCTCAACAGGGTCATGCCCCGGGATTCGAAGCAGCAGCCCGTCGATATCGACACGACGTATTTTTACTTGGAAAAAAAGCTGATCCTCGCATCGGTCGTCGGCCAAGTGGGTCGCTATCGACAACTTCCCAAGCTGCTCAACGTTATCATCGGAGATTATTTTCCGCCCGCCCGAAAATTGATCCTTTCAGGATTCCACATCCTCATCGCCATTCTGCCATTCAGCCTTTCGCGACACCTCATCGAGGTTCGCTACCGACCCGAAAAGCGTACGGGCGCGGCATTGGCCCGGGCGCTGACGGGCACCAACCGCTGAGGTGACCTGCTAGAGGCCGGTCGTCTCACCGTCTCATCCCTGCCAGCCTATAGCCGCCACGAGTTAGCCTCAGCCGGTGAAGAGTTTGCCGAATTGTAGGCGACCTCGCCGGTCAATCCATCCCGCGGATTAGGCTGCGGGGAAGCAGATTGCCGATTTGGCTCAGGGCCCGCTGCGCCACTGTAGCAAATTGCCGAAACAAAAATGCTCGAAACCAGACACTCCCAGAGTCAGCTATGGGCAAATGCCGCCAACGGCGCCTTCATAGTCTGCGCGACACGACGGGCTGAGAGAGAACTTATCCCCGCCCCACACATCACCCCCATAATCACCCCACCTCATCCCCGAGGGGCAGCCATCCGGAGGTGTGCCGTTGGTGGGGGTGGGGG
>NZ_LSKN01000045.1:0-3062 GCF_001557075.1 Methylobacterium sp. CCH7-A2 | reverse complement strand
GGCGGGGACCGAGCCGGTACCGCCGACATCCCAGGATTTGGCGGCCGAGGCCGCGATCTGCGGCGCGCCGGCCGGGAATGTCGAGAAGTTGGGGGTCAGGCCCACCTCCTTCCACCAGCCCTTGACGGTGGCGTAATGGAACGGCAGCGCCCAGTAGAGCGAGGGCTGGTAGCTGACGCCAATGGCGGTCTGCGCCCGACCCGGCGAAGGCGCGGCGAAGGCCAGCGCGGCGGCAAGACCCAATCCGGCAGCGATGCGTTTCATCTTCGTCTCTCCCTGTTGTCGTTGACCCGGGTCTCAGCCGGTGGCGGCCCGCCCGGTTTTCCCTGTCTCCGCACGTGCGGAGACAATGGTCTCGATGGCCTCGCGCAGGATCTCCGCGGCGAGGTCGCAGTCCTGAACGGTCAGCGAGAGCGGGGTGCGGATGTCGCAGAGCCCGGCCAGGGTGGCGTGGGTCTGCGCCATCGGCCCCTGTTCGCCCGCATAGCGCCAATGGCGCGGCGCGCTGGTGAAGCCGCGCTGCCGGCCGGCGCCGAACCATTTGATCGGCAGGCCGCGGGCGGCGCAGCGCTCGAGCACGGCCGCGATCTCGTCGTCCCCGAAACCGAGCAGCGAGAACTGGACCGAGGTCGCGGCGTAGCGCTCCTTCGGCGAGCGCGCCGGCAGCCGGACATGCTGAGAGCGCGCGATGGCGGCGCCCAGGCGATCATGGATGGCGTTCCAGCGCGCGGCTCGGCGCGGCAGGTCGTGGAGTTGCGGCCGCAGCAGCGCAGCGGCAAGTGCCGTCATCCGCATGCTGAAATTGGGTGTCTGTTCCTCCCAGCGGGACATCACATCTGCAGCCGGCGCGCTGCGATGCTGGCCGTGCAGCATGTAGCTGCCCGACTGGAGGATCGCGCGCGCCGTGCGGTCGTCATCGTCGAGGACGAGGAACCCGCCCTCGCCGGCGTTGAGATGCTTGTAGGTCTGGGCGCTGAAGGCGGCCGCCGTGCCGAAGGTGCCGATGGCGCGGCCATCCCAGGCGGCGCAGAGCGCATGGGCGCAGTCCTCGACCAGAAGCAGGCCGAGTTCGTCGCAGGCGGCCATCACGGCATCCATGTCGGCGATATGCCCGCGCATATGCGACAGCAGCAGGATGCGGGCGCCAGAGGCGCGGGCCTTGGCGCGCAGATCCGTGCAGTCGATGACGTAGTCCGGGCCGATCTCGACCAGAACCGGCCGGCCGCCGGCATGAAGGATGGCGCCGGGCACCGGCGCCAGCGTGAAGCCGTTGACCAGCACCGGCTCGCCCGGCTGCAGGTCCAGCACCTTCAGCGCCAGGCACAGGGCGGCGCCGCCGGAGTTGACCGCGATGCAATAGCGCCGGCCGACGAAGGCGGCGAATTCCTGCTCCAGCAGGGCGACATCGTTCTGGTCGGCGCCCATCTCGCCATATCGGAACAGCCGGCCCGAGCGCATCAGCTCACAGGCGCGCGCGATGCCCGCCTCCGGAATGGGCTCCGGCTCGGTCAGGTCGCGCGCGAGGCGCGGCAGCATGGCGAGGTCAGACCCCATGGGCGCCCTTCTCCTCGCGCAGCGACTTCCAGATCTGGGTGCGCAGATGGACGAAGGATTCGAGATCCATCACATCCTCGATGCGCTCATGGCGGTCCCAGTTCTCGGCCTGCCGCACCGAGCGGATGTCGAGCACCTCCTTGATGCGGCCGGGGCGGCGGGTCATGATCGCGACCCGGTCGGCGAGATAGACCGCCTCCTCAACAGCATGGGTGATGAAGAGCACGGTGCGGGGGTTGACCCTTGCCAAGCGCACCAGTTCCTCCTGCATGACGACGCGGGTCTGCGCGTCGAGCGCGCCGAAGGGCTCGTCCATCAGCAGCACCTCGGGATCGAGGACATAGGCGCGGGCGATGGCGACGCGCTGCTGCATGCCGCCCGAGAGCTGATGCGGAAAGGCATCGGCGTGGCTCTCGAGGTTCATCAGCTTGAGCGCGCCGGCAACCAGCCTGTCGCGCTCGGGCTTGGGCAGGTTCTTGTTGCGCAGGCCGAGCTCGATGTTCTCGCGCACCGTCTTCCACGGAAACAGCGCGAATTGCTGGAAGACGACGGCACGATCGGGGCCGGGCTCCGTCACCGCCTTGCCGTTGACGCTGACGATGCCGGCGCTGGGCGGCTCGAACCCGGCGACCATGCGCAGGCAGGTCGTCTTGCCGCAGCCGGAGGGGCCGACGATCGCGACGAACTCCTTGTCGGCGATGTCCAGATCGATCGAGTCGAGCGCCTTCACGCCACCCGACACCGGACCGAAGACCTTGTCGACCTTGTCGAAGCGGATCGAGCCCATCGTCTTCGTTCCCTTACGCCTGGAGGCCGCGGCGGCGGCGAAGCCAGGCTTCGCCCTGCCGCAGCATCACGTCGATCGCCATGCCGACGAGGCCGATCGCGACCATGCCGGCCATCACCGTCGGGGTCGCGACATTGGCCTGCGCCTGCACCATCATGAAGCCGACCCCGGCCGCCGCGACGATCAGCTCCGCCCCGACCAGCGACTGCCAGCCGAGCCCCGCCGAGACGCGCAGGCCCGAGACGATCGAGGGCGTCGCCGCCGGCAGCAGAATTTCGAGGATCATCCGCAGATGCCCGGTGCCGAGCATGCGTGCCGCCTCGATCAGCCGCGGCTCGACGAAGCGGGCGCCGCGATAAGCGTTGATCAGGCAGGGCGGGAAGGCGCCCGCGAAGATGATCAGGATCGGCCCGCCGATGCCGACGCCGAACCACAAAGCGGCGAAGGGAACCCAGGCGATCGGCGCGATGAAGCGAAGCCCGTCGAAGAGCGGGGTGACGATGTCGTCGAGCCAGCGGAACCAGCCCATCAGCAGACCCAGCGGTACGCCGATGAAGGCCGCCAGCAGTACGCCATAGGCATAGCGCTGGAAGCTCGAGGCCAGATGCTGCGGCAGCGTCGCCCCGGCAAAGGGGTTGGTCAGCAGATGGACGAAGCGGGTCAGGATGCGGATTCCGATTCCGACCGGCCATCATTCCGATAATTGACCGGCCGGGATTCC
>NZ_LSKN01000044.1:0-518 GCF_001557075.1 Methylobacterium sp. CCH7-A2 | reverse complement strand
ACCGGCAATCGCCGGTGACCACCGTCAGCTACACCACGCTATGGGACACGACCTTGCCCGGCCGCGTGAGCACGCCCACGCCATCCTGGCGATTTTGTTGGCGAATGCGACAACGACCTTGTTTCGGTGCATCCACTGTTCGAGCTGCCCGATCCACTCGCCCAGCCTAAACCACGACAGACGGACGAGACAGGAGGCCGCAACGAGCTCCCGAGCGGGAGCGACGCCCGAGGGAGGGAGCAGGTGATGGCGCCGATACTGTAGCATGCAGCCGACCAGCTCGGCCGACTGCGGTTTCAACCAAGCCACCCTGCACCCAGCTAACCCCATCAAGTGCCGATGAGCACGCAGAGAACGCCGGCAGCCAACGGCATCAACCGCTCAGGATCCAGCAGCCAAACCCTTGACCCGTTAGAGAACGGTATCGACGAGTTCCGGAAACCGGGGCCCCGCGGCCCCGCTTCAAGATCGGCTTAAATTATATCGATATTTCAAATACATAAGTGTTCGCAGTTTTA
>NZ_LSKN01000043.1:0-14033 GCF_001557075.1 Methylobacterium sp. CCH7-A2 | reverse complement strand
CCCTCGGCGCCGCCACCGCCACGACCGGCGACCTCGCGATCACCTCGACGAACGCGGACATAACGGCGGCGACGCTGGTCGCCGGACGCGACGCGACGCTCAACGCCGCAACGGCCGTTTCGGTCACCACCTCGCTCACCGCGGGCCGCACCGCCGACGTCACTGCCGGCAGCGGCACGCTCGGCATCGCCTCGCTGCTGGCCGGAACCGACGCCACGCTCGCTGCCAGCGGTGCCGTTACGCTCGGCGACGCGACCACCACGACCGGCGACCTCGCCATCACCACGACCGGTGCCGGAATCACGGCGGCGACCCTCATCGCCGGGCGCGACGCGACGCTCAACGCCGCGACCTCGATCGCCGTCACCGCCTCTCTCACGGCCGGCCGCGATGCCGTGCTCTCGGCGATCGGAGGCAGCATCGACATCGCCCGGCTCTCGGCCGGCGGTCTCCGCCTCTCCTCCTCCGCCAGCCTGACGCTCGGAACGCTCGTTTCGACGCTCGGCGCCATCGCGCTGACCTCGACTGGCGGGAGCATCGACGCGACCGAGATCACCGCCGCTGGCGACGTGACGCTGACGGCGGCCGGCGCGATCCGCGTCGCGCAGACCCTGTCTGCGGGAGGCGCCGCAACGGCGGCAGCGGGTGGCGTGCTGGAGATCGACCGACTCGAGGCCGGCACGACCGCCACCCTCACCGCCGCCGGCGCTGCAACACTCGGCGAGGGCACGACTCTCGCCGGCGACCTGACCCTGCGCTCGATCGGCGGGGACGTCACGGCGCAGGCGCTGCGGGCCGCGGCCAGCCTGCGGGTCGACGCCGCGGGCGCGATCACGGTGCCGGTCCTCGACGCCGGCCGCGATCTCGTGCTGAGTGCCGGCGGCGCCCTGCGCACCGAGCAGGCCGAGGCGCGCGGCGGCGATCTCGGCGCGACCGTCGGTTCGGCCGTCGCGACCCGCCTGGCCTCCTCTGGCAATCTTGCGCTCTCCGGCAGCGGCCGGCTCGATCTCGGCTCGCTATCCTCCGGCGGCGACCTTGCGGTCGCTTCGCGTGGCGGCTCGCTCGCGATCCTGTCCGCGCGCAGCACCGGCCGCAGCGCGATCGACGCCGAGGGCGATCTCGGCCTCGGATCCGTCACCGGCGCCGAGATCGCCCTGGCCTCGCGCAACGGGAGCCTCGGCGCCGAGACGATCGACGCCGCCGGTCTCGCCACGCTGACGACCGCTGGCCGCCTCGCGGTCGGCAGCCTCTCGGCGCGCGACATCCGTGCGACGGCTGGCTCCACCCTCGATGTCACGACACTGACCGCGGGCGGCAACGCCGAGCTGCGCTCAGGGACGACGATGACGCTGCGCACCGCCCGCATCGGCCGTGACGCGACCCTGGTCGCGGGCGACACACTGACGGTCCGCGAGATCGCCACGACCACGGGCGATCTCAGCCTCACCACCAGCGGCGCGCTGGTCGGCGGCACCTTGACGAGCGGTGGCTGGACCCGACTCTCCGCCTCCAGCCTCGCCGTCACGCGTTTGACCAGCCGTCGTGCCGCCGAGATCGCGACGCTCGGCACGCTCGACCTCGCCGAAGCGTCGGTCGGTGGCGACGTGACGTTGACCTCGACCGCAGCCAATCTCGACCTCGGGACCGTTCTGTCCGACGGCTCGGCCACCCTGCGCGCCGCCGGCTCGATCCGGGCGGCGCGGATCGCCGCCGCCGACGTGCTGGCCTTGCAGGCCGGCCTCTCCGGCACCGGCTCGATCGCGATCGAGCGCGGCGCGGCCCTGACGACGACGGCGAGCGCGCCCGACGAGGTCCGGCTCGGCCGCTTCGGCGCCGGCGCGAGCATCACCATCCTCGGCACGCGCATCTCCGCCGACATCGTGCAGCTTCCGAGCGGCGGCAGCCTGCCGCTGGCGCTCGACATCGGCGGGGTCCGCGAGACGGTCGCCGAGATGGCCGAACTTTCCGTCGAGGCCGCGGCCTTGCGCGTGGGCCGCCTCGCCCTTCGCGATGGCCGCCTCGCCACGACGGCCGGCGATCTCGGCATCCTCCGCGCCACGATCCCCGGCGCGCTGACGCTGACGACGCCGGCGATGAGCGTGCTGGCCAATAACCGCAGTCTCGCCCCCGTCACCGGCTACGACGTGCAGCTCTATCCGAAGGATCGCCCGTTCTTCCTCAACGTAAATGGCAGTAGGCTTTCGACCGACGCCTTCATCATTCAGGCCGATTCGGACGTGGCACAGCTCTCCTCTAGCTTCGGCTCCTCGATGGCGCGCGATCTCGCCCGCCTCGGCACCCTCTTCCCCTCCGCGCCGGCCTTCGGCGAAACGGCACGGCGCTTCGTTCTCGGGGAGGACGGCCGCTGGCGCGGCGTCTCCGGGGATCCGGAGACCACCGCCTCGATCGGCGGAACGAGCGGCCCGCGCGTCAATCTCGGCGGCGCAGAGGGGCAGCCTTGATCCGCTCCCGCCTGGCCTTCGCCGCAATCGCCGTTTCTCCCCTCGCGTTTTCGAATCCCGCTGCGGCCCAGATCGTGCCGCAGACGATCGAGAACGAGGCCGAGCGCCAGCGGCTCGAGATCGAGCGCCGCACGGCACCGCCGCGCCAGCGCGGCCCTGCCGTGATCGCGCCGCCCGCGGCGCCCCGTGTCGAGTTCCCGGCCGGCGGCACCACCGTTCTGCTGACGCGCATCGATTTCGACCCCTCGCGCCTGCTAGGCGCCGCCGAGCTGGAGGCGATCAGCGCCCGCTATGTCGGCCGTCGCGTCGATCTCGCCGGGATCGGCCAGATCGTCCAGGCGGTGAACGATCTCTATGCCGAAAAGGGCCAGATCACCGCCAGCGCCGTCCTGCCGCCTCAGAAGCTCGATGATGGCGTGCTGCGCGTCCAGCTGGTCGAGGGGCGCGCCGGGGCGGTCTCGATCAAGGGCGGGGTGCAGACCTGGCCCTGGTATGTGCGCTCCCAGGTGCCGCTGATCGATGGCGAGGTCATCGACGCCCCCGCCCTCAACCGCGCCGTCTCGATCTTTAACCGCATCAACGATCTGCAGCTCAGGGCCCAGCTCGGCGCCGGCGCCAGCTTCGGCCTCACCGATGTCGAGCTCGCCCTCACCGAGCCGGCGCGCAACACGGTGCAGTTCTCCTATGACAACCAGGGCGTACTCTCGACAGGGCGCTACCAGGGCACGCTCTTCCTGCGCCACCACAACCTGCTCGGCATCGACGACCGCATCGTCTTCTACGGTTCGCGCGCCCGCGGCAGCATCCTCGGCAGCGGCAGCTACACGCTGCCCGTTACGCCCTGGGGCACCCGGCTGGGCGCGACTTTCACCCGCTCCGCCTACCGCATCGTGACCGGCGCGATCCGCGAATTGCGGCCGGAGGGCATCTCGGAAAGCGTCGCACTGACCCTGTCGCAGCCTGTCTTGGCGACCGACGCCATCCTGCTGCAGGCCACCGGCGCGCTCGGGACCGGCCAGGGCCGCAGCAAGCAGCTCGACATCGCCACTGTCGAAAGCCGCTACACCCGGGTCCAGGCCGGGCTCTCGCTGAACGTCGCGCTGCCCGGTCTCAGCCACGCCTCGACCGCCAACTGGAGCGAGGTTTCCCATGAGGACCGGCTGGCGGAGCGCAAGCGCAGCCTCACGATCCTGACCGGCACCACCAGCTCGGTCTGGCGCATCACCGAGGATCTCTACGGCACCGCCGTCGGCGCCTGGCAATATACGGGCGAGACGCAGCTGCCGGGCGACCAGATCTTCCAGATCGGCGGCCCGACCACCGTGCGCGGCTATCCGATCGGCGCCGCCTTCGGCAATTCCGGTTTCTACGGTCAGGCGGAACTGCACTGGCTCCTGCCCGATCCGCTGAAGCAGCTCGAGGCTTTCGTCTTCCTCGACCATGGCATCACCTACCCCAATGCCACCGACAGCATGCGCGCGACCTCGGTGGGCGCAGGGCTGATCTGGCGCCCGGTCGACTGGGTCTCGCTCGAGGGCGGCTTCGGGCGCCCGCTCGAGCGGGTCTCGGCAAACCAGCGCGATGTCGAGCTCTACATGCGGCTGACGCTGCGCAAGAGCATCTGAATTCACTCCGTCAGGACGAACCCATGGCCCCTCTGCCGCTCTTCTATTCCAGCATCGCGGTGCTCGACCGCAACACCCATCGGCAGTCGCGGCTGGCCCCGCCGAAGGCGCCCTATGCCTTCGCCGCCGGCGCCCATGTCCTGCCGGCGCTGATGGCCGAATTCGCACCGGCCTGCCGCGACATGCCGATCCTCTTCCTCGAGGAGCAGGGCGCCGTGTCGCCGCTCTTCATGGTCGGCATGCGCCCGGGCGAAGGCTGCTTCGTCGATGCGGAGGGGCGCTGGCGCGGCCAGCACGCGCCGGCCTATCTGCGGCGCTACCCCTTCATCGGCGGCGACCTCGCCGGCGAGCAGCAGGTCATCTGCCTCGATGGCGGCTATGCCGGGCTGCAGGAGGCGGAGGGCGAGCGCCTCTTCGACGACGAGGGCGAGCCAACCCCGGTCCTGCGCGACATCGTCGCCTTCGTCGCCGACTATGCAGAAGCCGCCAAGGCGACCGCGGCCTTCACCGCGGCGCTGAAGGAACTCGACCTGTTCCAGACCATCAATGTCGAGATCCGGGCCGGCGACGGCACGACCTCGAGCTTTTCAGGCTTTTCCGCGCTCAGCGCGGAGCGGCTCGATGCGCTCTCCGACGAGGCCTGGACGGAGCTGCGCCGCAAGGGCTACCTGCTGCCGATCCACGCCCATCTCATCAGCCTGCAGAACTTCGCCCGCCTCGGCGATCTCGCACAGTCGCGGGCCTGATCGCGCCCGACGCCCCGACCAACGGGTGATGGACTCGCGCCTGTGGCGCGCTTAATCCGGTAACGGCAAGATCGTTCGTCGGCTCCGGGGCGTCCTCATGAAAGACATTCTCGACCAGCTCGAAGCGCGCCGCGAAGGCGCGCGTCAGGGAGGCGGCGAGCGCCGCGTCGAAGCCCAGCACAAGCGCGGCAAGCTCACCGCCCGCGAGCGCATCGAGCTTCTGCTCGACAAGGACTCCTTCGAGGAGTTCGACATGTTCGTGCAGCATCGCTGCGTCGATTTCGGCATGGACAAGGCCGAGAAGATTCCCGGCGACGGCGTCGTCACCGGCTGGGGCACGGTCAACGGCCGCACCGTCTTCGTCTTCTCCAAGGACTTCACCGTCTTCGGCGGCTCGCTCTCGGAGACCCACGCCCAGAAGATCGTCAAGATCCAGGACATGGCGCTGAAGATGCGCGCGCCCATCGTCGGCCTGTTCGATGCCGGCGGCGCCCGCATCCAGGAGGGCGTGGCGGCGCTCGGCGGCTATGGCGAGGTCTTCCGCCGCAATGTCGCGGCCTCGGGCGTGATCCCCCAGATCTCGGTGATCATGGGTCCCTGCGCCGGCGGCGACGTCTACTCGCCGGCGATGACCGACTTCATCTTCATGGTCCGCGACACCTCCTACATGTTCGTCACCGGCCCCGACGTGGTGAAGACCGTCACCAACGAGACCGTGACCTCGGAGGAGCTCGGCGGCGCCAAGGTCCACACCAGCAAGTCCTCGGTCGCCGACGGCGCCTTCGAGAACGATGTCGAGGCGCTGCTGCAGATCCGCCGCCTGCTCGATTTCCTCCCCGCCAACAACACGGCGGGCGTGCCGGAATGGCCGAGCTTCGACGTTCCCGACCGCGTCGACATGAGCTTGGACACGCTGGTGCCGGACAACCCGAACAAGCCCTACGACATCAAGGAGCTGATCCTGAAGGTCCTCGACGAGGGCGATTTCTTCGAAATTCAGGGCGCCTATGCCGGCAACATCGTCACCGGCTTCGGCCGCATCGAGGGCCGCACGGTCGGCGTCGTCGCCAACCAGCCGATGGTGCTGGCCGGCGTGCTCGATGCCGACGCCAGCCGCAAGGCCGCGCGCTTCGTGCGCTATTGCGACGCCTTCGAGATCCCGATCGTCACCTTCGTCGACGTGCCGGGCTTCCTGCCGGGCACGGCGCAGGAATATGGCGGCCTGATCAAGCATGGCGCCAAGCTGCTTTACGCCTACACCGAATGCACCGTGCCGCTGGTCACCGTGATCACCCGAAAGGCCTTCGGCGGCGCCTATGACGTGATGGCCTCCAAGCATATCGGCGCCGACGTCAACTACGCCTGGCCGACCGCCCAGATCGCCGTGATGGGCGCCAAGGGCGCGGTCGAGATCATCTTCCGGGGCGGCGACGCCGAGACCATCGCGCGCCAGACCAAGGAATACGAGGACCGCTTCATGTCCCCCTTCGTCGCGGCCGAGCGTGGCTATGTCGACGAGGTCATCATGCCGCATTCGACGCGCCGTCGCATTGCGCGGGCGCTGGCGATGCTTAGAACCAAGAGCGTCGAGCGGCCCTGGCGCAAGCACGACAACATTCCGTTGTGAGCGCGGCGGCGTGGCCTCGTGCCGGGCTCGTCCCATGCCCGATGCGGCGAGCCAACCTCCCGACATGACAGCCCCTTCATAATCGGTTAACCGGGCGCGTCCCTTGTTGCGCCCGGCCCGATGCTCTTCAACTCCTTCGCCTTCCTGCTCGCCTTCCTGCCGCTGGCGCTCGGTCTGCACTGGCTGGTCGAGCGATTTGCGCCGCTCTGGCGGCTGCCGCTTCTGCTGGTGCTGTCGCTGGCGTTCTATGCCTATTGGGACTGGCGCTTCCTGCCGCTGCTGATGGCCTCGATCCTGGTCAACTGGCTGGTCGCGGAGGGCTTCCAGAAGACCCGTTCCGGCGCGCTGATCACGGCTGCCATCGTCGCCAACCTGCTCGTGCTGGCGCTGTTCAAATACTTCAACTTCTTCGGCGATCTCGCTGCGATGATTCCGGGTTTGCCGGCGCCGAAGCTCGATCTGGCGCTGCCGCTCGGCATCTCCTTCTTCACCTTCCACCACGTCATGTATCTGACCGATCTGCGCCGCGGCCAGGCGCCGCGCTACGATCTCGTCCGCTACGGGCTCTACATCGCCTTCTTCCCGCAGGTGCTGGCCGGGCCGCTGGTGCGCTGGCGCGAGATCATGCACCAGTTCGAGGAACGGCCCTATCAGCGGCCCGACGCCGCCGAGCGCTTCGGCCGCGGGCTTCTGCTGCTCACCGCCGGCCTCGCCAAGAAGGTGCTGATCGGCGATCCGCTGGCCGAATACGCCAATCCGGTCTTCGCCGCCGCGGCCGCCGGCAAGGTCGTCTCGGTGGTCGAGGCCTGGCAGGCGACGCTGGCTTTCACCTTCCAGATCTATTTCGACTTCTCCGGCTACACCGACATGGCGCTGGGCCTCGCCCTGCTGCTCGGCATCGTCCTGCCGCAGAATTTCAAGACGCCCTACCGCTCGACCAGCATCCAGGATTTCTGGCGGCGCTGGCACATGACGCTGTCGCGCTTCCTGCGCGACTATCTCTACATCCCGCTCGGCGGTTCGCGCAGCGGCCTGCCCACGCAGGTCTGGGCGCTGTTCGCCACCATGGCGCTGGGCGGCCTCTGGCACGGCGCGGGCCTGACCTTCGTCGCCTGGGGCGCCGCCCATGGCCTGGCCCTGATCGTCGCGCTGTTCTGGCGCCGCGCCGGCTGGCCGATGCCGCCGCTGCTCGGCTGGCTTCTGACCTTCCTCTTCGTCGCTTTCTGCTGGGTGCTGTTCCGCGCGACGAGCTTCGAGGCGGCGATCACCATCTACAAGGGCCTCTTCGGTCTCGCCCCGCTCGGCACAGGCTTCAAATGGCGGGCGCTGCTGCCGGCCGCCGCCTTCGCGATCATCGGGCCGACCGCCTGGGCCCTCGTCCACCGGCTCACGCCGTCGCGCTGGCTCGCCGTGGTGGCGGGCGTGCTGTTCGTCCTCATCCTCTTCAAGATCGGCGAAGACGCCAATTATGAGTTCATCTACTTCCAGTTCTGACGCGGCGGTCGGCGCTTCGGCGGCGAGCGAAGCCCGCTGGGCTGGGTTCGCGCGCAGCTTCGTCGTCACGACGCTGCTGGCGCTGCTCGGTACGCTGACGCTCGCCTGGCTGATCGACCCCTACGACACCGGCAACACCCCGCTGTCGCTGCGCGAGGGCGTGCGGCCGCAGGGTCCGCGCACCGCCGCCGCCAGCCGCGGCCGCGACCCTGCCTTTCAGGGTGCGATCTTCGGGAATTCCCATGTCCAGCTGCTCTCGCCGGAGCGGCTGCAGGCGACGACCGGCATCCCCTTCGTCTCGCTGATGGCGCCCGCCTCCGGCCCGAAGGAAGGGCTCGTCCTGATGGACTGGTTCCTGCGCCATCGTCGCGAACCGCCGCAGGCCGTGATCGTCGGCATCGACGACCTCTGGTGCACGGCCGATCCGCAGATGCCGAACGCCAAGCCCTTCCCGTTCTGGCTCTACAGCCGCGACCGCGCCGAATATCTCGTCGGCCTGCTGCGCTTCGACGTGCTGGAGGAGTTCCAGCGCCGCATCGTCTATCTCCTCACGGGCCGTGGCGAGCGCGCCAGACGCGACGGCTATTGGGACTACGAGCCCAATTACATCGGCATGGGCTATGATCGTGACCCCGGCAAGCGCGCGGAACTGGAGGTCTACATGCCGATCGGCGGCAATGCCGATGGCCCCTATCCGGCCGTCAAGGCGCTGGAAGCGATGATGGCTCAGGTGCCCGGCACCAAGCTCATTCTGCTGCGCCCCCCGGTCTATCGCTCCGCCCTGCCCCGGCCCGGCAGCCCCTCGGAACGGCCCGACGCCGGCTGCCGGAACGCCTATGCCGAGCTCGCGGCGCGCCGCCCGCTGACCACCCTGATCGACTGGCGCCGCGACCGACCTGAACTCCACGATCCGAATCAGTTCTTCGACCGCTCGCATTACCGCCAGCCGCTCGCCCGGCTGGTCGAGGCCGAGATCACCGCTGCCCTCGAGGCAATGCGCTGAGGCAACGCTCCGCTGGCTCCGGCCAGCGCAAATCGCTGTTGCACCGGGCAAAACACGTCCCCGTAAAGAAGCGCTCGGGCGCCTCCAATCCGATTGTGAGCGCCCCCCGGCATCGCTATAAGGGCGCCAAATCGGCGGCCCTCCCACGGCAAGGTCGGTGGGCGCCGGGGGACGACAACCAGAGAGTGCGCCTATGTCGAAGCAGATCATCCTCGACGCGGACTACAAGCCCAGCGACGACGAACCGTTCATGAACGACCGGCAGCGCGAGTATTTCCGGGGCAAGCTGCTGGCCTGGAAGGACGAGATCCTGAAGGAAGCCCGCGAGACGCTGGTCACCCTGCAAAGCGAGAGCGAGAACCACCCCGACATCGCCGACAGGGCCTCCTCCGAAACCGACCGCGCCATCGAGCTGCGCGCCCGCGACCGCCAGCGCAAGCTGATCGCCAAGATCGACGCCGCCATCGCCCGCATCGACGACAACACCTATGGCTATTGCGAGGAGACGGGCGAGCCGATCTCGCTGAAGCGGCTTGAGGCGCGGCCGATCGCCACCCTTTCGCTGGAAGCGCAGGAGCGTCACGAGCGCAACGAGCGCGTCTTCCGCGACGACTGAGACGCTCGTCCACGCCGGACGCATCGAGCCCCGCTCCTCCGGAGCGGGGTTTTTTCGTGGCTCACGCCGCTGCCGTCACGCGCGGCTTTCCTCGCCGCCTCGGCCCGGTCTATGCTGCCCCTGGGGAAGCCGATCGGCCAGCGGAGACGGCGATCGGCGGCGGGGGACAAGCGTCATGTTGCGTTGGATCATGCGTCCATGCCTGGCCGCACTCGTGGCGGCCGGCCTTGCCGGTTGCGCTGGCGATGTCCGCGGCGTTCTGCTGCCAGTCGCCACGGCAGCGCCTGACACCAGCCGCGTCACCATGCTGGTTGCGACAACGCGCGCGCCTGATCCGGATGACGGCCTGCTCTTTTCGGGCGAACGCGGCCGGCCAAGCTTTGCCGAGATCACGGTTTCGGTGCCCAGCGAGGCGCGTCGCAAGGTCGGCGAAGTGCAGTGGCCGAAGGCCCTGCCCGGCAATCCCGAGACCGATTTCGTCACGCTCAAGGTCGAGAAGCTCGACCAGAAGGGTGTGATCTCCCGTTTCCACAACGCCGTGCAGAAGGTCCCGAAGCGCCGGGTGATGGTCTTCATCCACGGCTTCAACAACCGCTTTGAGGACGCCGTCTACCGCTTCGCCCAGATCGTCCACGATTCGAAAGCGCAGGTGGTCCCGATCCTGTTCACCTGGCCCTCGCGCGGCTCGGTCTTCGCCTATGGCTATGACCGCGAGAGCGGCAACTACTCGCGCCGCGCGCTGGAAAACCTGTTCCAGGCGCTCGCCCGCGACCCGGCCGTCGGCGAGGTCTCGGTGCTCGCCCACTCGATGGGCAACTGGGTGACGCTGGAAGCCCTGCGCGAGATGTCGATCCGCAACGGCACGATCTCGCCCAAGATCGCCAATGTGATGCTCGCCGCGCCCGATGTCGATGTCGACGTCTTCCGCAGCCAGGTCGCCGACATGGAGGGCCGCCGCCCCCGCTTCACCCTCTTCGTGTCGCAGGATGACCGGGCGCTGGCGGTCTCGCGCCGGGTCTGGGGCAGCACCGCCCGCCTGGGCGCGATCGATCCCGACACCGAACCCTATCGAACGCAGCTCGAGAAGGCCGGCATCACGGTGCTCAACCTGACCTCGCTGCGCTCCGGCGACCGTCTCAACCACGGCAAGTTCGCCGAGAGCCCCGAGGTGGTGAAGCTGATCGGCTCGCGCCTGATCGAGGGCCAGCCGATCACCGACACCCGCATCGGCCTGGGCGAAAAGGTTCTCCAGGTCACTGCCGGCACCGCCGCGGCCGTCGGTTCCGTGGCGGGGCTCGCGATCTCGGCGCCCGTCGCGGTGGTCGATCCCGAGACCCGCCGCAACTTCGCCGATAAGACGGAGGCCGTCGGCCAGGCCCTGCGCGACGCAGGGACCGCCGTGACGACAGACTGAGCCCTCAGCGCACCGGTACCGCGCCGGCGCGCGGCTCGTGGATCGGGCAGCCATTCTGGCGGGCCCTCAGATCCTTCGACATCGCATAGGTCTCGCGCCGTGCGCGGTTGATACCGCCCAGCGGCCGGTGCGCCGCGAGCGCGTGCCAGACCGAGAACGACATCCGATCGTCGATCGCGGCCGCACGCGCCTCGCTCCAGGATTCCTGGGGCGCGACCTCAACGCGCGCCACCGTGAGGAAAGGACTTTCCTCTTCCGGCCAGATCACCGAAGCGTCCTCGATCGGCATGGTTTCGGCATTGGTCCGCAACTGGACCCTGAGCTCCCAGACCCCGCCCTGAGCATGGAAATGGTCGATCAGGCTGTCGCGAAGCCCGTTCGGCCGGCCGCGCAAATAGAGTTCGGCATCCTTGAGCCGCTTCAGCGCATCGGAGGCCGGGGCGAGCGAAAACTTCGCGACATGCTCGCCATAGCGGAAGGGCGTTTGGCCGTAATAGGTCTCTCCGAGCGGGTTGGTCATCGGATGCCCGCCGACGGATTTCAGGGTCGCGCTTTCGCCGCCGACAGCCTCGATCACCTGCTCCGCGCCGCGCGCCACGGTCGAGAAAGCCTTCTTCAGCCCGGGCGCGCGGTCGGTCGTCTTGGCCAGCAGCGACAGGCTCTTCGCGAAGGCCGCCGGGTCCGGCGCCAGGAAGGCGGGCCCGTTGACCATGACGAAATCCTGCGTCGGCGCCTCGTTCGGCGCGAGATGCTCGCCCTCGACGCCGACGACCTTCAGCGCCAGCCCGCGCGGCACCGAGACGGCGTCGTCGAGGATGTCGCCGGGGTTGGTGGAGATCCGCAGGATCGCCTCATGGCGGCCGGGCTTTGCGAACAGCCCCTGAGCGTAGGGCGCCGGCAGCCCGTCCAGCACCGTGAAGGTGCCGATGAGCAGCGCATGGCTCTTGGCGTGGACGGTGCGCAGGCCGTGGCCGCCATTGGCGAAGGTCGTCTCGCCGATGGAGCGCAGCGCCTCTTCGAGATCGCGGATGGTCTGCGCTTCGTCCGGAGCGGGTTGCTCCAGCGCGGGGTCATAGGGCAACGGCGTGGCGACAGTCTTCATGGGGCTCTCCGGATCGACGGTTGTCTCTCAACCGCCGGTCCGGACGCCTTGTTCCTGTCCCCCTCGCCGGCTCAGGCCGGCAACACGACGACCTTCGTCTTCACCGGAGTCTGGTCGTAGAGGTCGATCATGTCCTGCGTCAGCAGTCCGACGCAGCCGCTGGTGATGCCGGAGCCGATCGACTCCTCATCGAGCGAGGCATAGATCGTGTAGAGCGTGTAGCGGCCGTTCTGGTAGAGATGCAGCGTGCGCGCGCCCAACGGGTTGTCGAGGCCGCCCGGCATGCCGCGAGCGTATTTGGCGGCTTCCGGCTGCCGCTTGATCATCTCCGGCGGCGGCGTCCAGGTCGCCCATTCCGACTTGCGACCGACATAGGCATCGCCGCTCCAGCGGAAACCGTCGCGGCCGACATTGGCGCCGTAGCGCGTGGCGTTGCCGTCGCCCTCGATGCGGTAGACATAGTAGTTGCCCGGATCGACGATGATCGTGCCCGGCGCTTCCTTGCTCTCGTAGCGAACGGTACGGCGCCAGTATTTCGGATCGACCTTGCTCGGATCGGTCGCCGGAATCGCGAATTTCTTGTCGTCGACGGGCCCGTAGAGCTTCTTCGCCTCGGCGAGGCTCATCCCGTCCTGGGTGACGCAGCCTCCGAGCCCGAGCGCGCCGAGCGCCGCCGTCCCGCCGAACAGGAACGCCCGGCGATCGAGCGCCGCCGCGGCGGCTTTTCTGCCGTCGATGATCATGATGTCGGACGTCCCATACGCTGTTGAACCGGTCGCGAGGCCAGGGTCTGACAGCGGCCGTGACCCTCGCGCGGCGGAGACTGTCCCCAGATCGCGCGCTTGGCAAGGGCGAGGTTGAGGCAGCGCCTTCCGCCGCCAGCCGCCGCGGGGCCTGTAGCGCCCCTCGTTCCTGGCCCTTGTGACGCGATGGCCGGCCCCGAAACGCGAAACGGCCCCGCCCGGAAGGGCGAGGCCGAACGGTCTGCGAGAAAGCGGACCGCTGAACGCTTACGGCTTGGCCGGCACGCTGGTGGAGCCACCGCCGGCCGGGTTCGGCGCCGTTCCGGTCGGCCGGGTGGAGGGCATCGTGCCGGAAGGCGCCATCGGCGGATTGGAAGGGGCGCCGAGCACGCCGCCGCCGGCCGGATTGGCGGTCACGCCAGGCTGGCCGGTCGGCGCCACGGTGGCATCATTCGGCTTCGGCGTGGGAGCGGCGGTGGTCGGGCGGTTGTTGCTCGGGGCGTTGACGGGCGGCTGGGTCGACTGGGCGGTCGCGACCATCGGGGCCAGCGCGAGCGCGCCGGCGAGCGTCAAGGTCTTCAGGCTCATGGATGTCTCTCCGTTGTTGCGGTGTCCCCGAACCAACGGCAGGCACCTGCAAGGGTTCCCCGAGGTCGTCACCGCCCCCTGCGACCTTTCCGCCCCCCGCAGGGCGACAAGCCCGCGCCAGACGCGCCGGATTCCAGCCGGACGACGACGCCGGTGAGGATGAGCGAGGACACCAGCCCATCACCGGCAGTCGACCGTGGAACTTTGTCGATGCGGTCCGGTTCGTCTTCGAGCGGCATCGATCGGGCGGCGCCCAATCAGGTGGCACCAGGATCAGCCACCCCACCCCAAGCCGCGACGCAGAAGGAGAGACAACAATGGGCGGCATCTTGCTTTGGTTGATCGGCATCCCGATTCCGCTGATCATTCTGCTCTACTTCATCTTCTGACGGTTCTGGGCCTCCTTGGTAGCCTCCTTCATCGGCTCGAGGCTCAGACACGGGCCGGTCCGGCTCTTCGCCTGATCTGCCTCACGGTTGCGACTACCGACGTTCATCGGCTGAAGGGTTCGGCCACCTCGCGCTGCAAGGTGTCCTGAGCGATCCCAGCCGGAAACCTCGCCCGCGCTTCCACGCGGACGTCACAAACGAGGGGCAGCGGAGCGCCGCGAGGC
>NZ_LSKN01000042.1:0-2622 GCF_001557075.1 Methylobacterium sp. CCH7-A2 | reverse complement strand
TGCGGATTCCGATTCCGACCGGCCATCATTCCGATAATTGACCGGCCGGGATTCCGATAATTCTCCGGCCACCATTCCGATTAATGACCGGCCACCAGCCGGGGGTATGAGCGCTCTGGGTCAGCCACTCAGGCATCAGGATTTCCGTTTCACCCGAGACGGAGCCTGTGATGCCGACGAAGAGGAAGCTGACGATGAGAGAACTGCGGCAGATGCTGCGGCTTGCATATGGCGGGGTGAGCGCCCGCGAGATCGGTCGGGTGCTGGGGATTGCCCGCAGCACCGTTCAGGAGAACCTCGGGCGCGCGGCCCAGGCCGGGTTGACCTGGCCGCTGCCGGCGGAGCTGACGGACGACGCCCTTGCCGGCAGGCTTTTCGCGCGATCCGGGGCGAAGAGCGGTCAGCGGCGGCGGGTCGAGCCGAACTGGAGCGAACTGATCGTCGAGCTGAAGAAGCCCGGCGTGACGATGGCGATCCTGTGGGAAGAGTATCGCACCATCCACCCGCAGGGCTACGGTTACTCGAGGTTCTGCGACCTCCTGCGCGGCTTCCAGCGCCGGCTGTCGCCGACGATGCGGCAGGAGCACGTCGCCGGCGACAAGGTGTTCGTCGACTATTCCGGCAAGAAGCTCGGCATCGTCGATGCCCGGACCGGCATCATCCGGGAGGCCGAGATTTTCGTCGGCGTGCTCGGCGCCTCGAACTTCACCTTCGCCGAAGCGAGCTGGACTCAAGGACTGCCGGACTGGATCGGCTCGCATGTGCGCATGTTCCGGTTTTTCGATGGCGTCCCACGCCTGATCGTGCCGGACAATCTGAAGGCCGGGGTCAACAAGGCCTCGTTCTACGATCCGGAGCTCAACCGCAGCTATGGCATGATGGCCTCGCACTACGGCGTCGGCGTCTTGCCGGCGCGGCCGCGCAAGCCGCGTGACAAGGCGAAGGTCGAGAACGGCGTTCGGTTCGCGCAGAGCGCCATCCTGGGCCGCTTGCGCAACCAGACCTTCTTCTCGCTGGCCGAGGCCAATGCCGCGATCCGCGGCGCCGTCGACCGGATCAACGACCATGTCATCCGGCGCCTCGGCGTGACCCGCCGCCATCTGTTCGAGACCGTCGAGCGGCCGGCCCTGGCGGCGCTGCCCGAGGATTACGAGTTCGCCGAGTGGCGCCTGGCCCGCGCCGGCGTCGATTACCACGTCGAGTATGACGGCTATTTCTACTCCGTTCCCCACGGCCTGATCCGGGAGCAGGTCGATCTGCGGGCCACCAGCCGGACGATCGAGGTCTTCCATCGTGGCCAGCGGGTCGCCGCGCACCAGCGTCGCTATGGCGGCCGCCGGCACGGCACCAACCCCGATCACATGCCGAGCTCCCACCGGCGCTACGCCGACTGGAGCCCGGAACGGCTCCGGCGCTGGGCCGCGACGGTCGGCCCGAGCACGGAAGGACTGGTCATCGCCATCCTGGCCAACCGGCCGCATCCCGAGCACGGCTTCAGAACCTGTCTCGGCGTGCTGCGGCTGTTCCGCGATCTCAGGCCGTCCCAGGCCGAAGCCGTCTCCGCCCGCGCCCTCGAGATCGGCGCGTTCGCCTACCGCGCTGTCGCCGCCATTGCCGTCAGGCAGGCCGCGGCAGCGGCCAGGACCACCACCGAACCCGCCGCCATCATCGAGCACAGCAATCTGCGCGGCCCCGGCTACTTCCACTGATCAGGAGACAGCATGTTGATCCATCCCACCATGGGCTTGCTCGCCGAGCTCGGACTGCACGGTATGGCCAAAGGCTTCCAGGAGCTCCAGGCCCAGCCCGAAAGCCGCGCCCTCGAACACGCCGACTGGCTCGCCCTCCTGCTCGAACGCGAGAGCACGACGCGCCGTCAGAAGCGCTTCGAGAACCGCGCTCGCGCCGCCGCGCTGCGCCACAACGCCAGCATCGAGGATGTCGACTTCAAGGCGTCGCGCGGCCTCGACCGCGGGCTCTTCCTCAGCCTCGCCGGCGGCGACTGGATCCGCCAGCATCGCAGCTTGCTGATCACCGGCCCGGCCGGTGTCGGCAAGAGTTGGCTCGCCTGCGCGCTGGGGCAAAAGGCCTGCCGTGACGATGTCTCCGTCGCCTACCATCGCGCGCCCAGGCTCTTCGCCACCCTGGCCCAGGCCCGTGACGAGGGCCGTTACGCCCGCCTGCTCAAGGCCCTCGCCAGGGTCGAACTCCTGATCATCGATGATTGGGGGCCGGAGAAGCTCGACGACGCACAGCGACGCGACCTCCTCGAACTCACCGAGGATCGCTACGAGCGTCGTGCCACCATCATCACCAGCCAAATCCCCGTGGATCGCTGGTACGAAATTATCGGGAACCCCACCATCGCCGACGCGATCATGGATCGCATCGCCCACAACGCCTATCGCATCGAACTCGCCGGCGAGAGCCTGAGAAAGCGCCAACCGGAGCCGCCCGCAGCGGCTCCGGCTTGACCGGAAGCACCAATCACGACATCCAGAAACACGACCCAGAACCAACGCCCGCCCTGGCCGGATAATTCTCGGAATCCCGACCGGTTAATTCTCGGAACAGTGGCCGGTTAATTATTGGATTACCCGGCCGGTCGCGTCGGAATCTGCA
>NZ_LSKN01000041.1:0-477 GCF_001557075.1 Methylobacterium sp. CCH7-A2 | reverse complement strand
CCTGCGGAGAGGGGTTCGTCACCACCGATTTGGCGTCCATGATGAAGGTGTAGCGACGCGAGCGGCCGTCAGCCAGGAGATCGGTGTATTTCGAGGTTTCCTCGCGCGCCTGCCAGGGCTTGTCCCCGGCCTCGATGCGGCGCAGCCACTTGACCCAGATGTTGCCCTCCCAGCCCGGGACGACCGCCCGCAGCGGATAGCCCTGCTCGGGGCGCAACGCCTCCCCATTCATGGCAAAGGCGATGAGCACGTCGTCGAGCGCCTTCCCGACCGGCAGCGAGCGGTTCATGCCCGAGGCGTCGGCGCCCTCCAGCATCAGCCATTTGGCGCTGGGCTTGAGCCCGGCCTCGGCGAGCAGGAGCTTCAGCGGCACGCCCGTATACATGACGTTATGGATCATGCCGTGGGTGAACTGGCAGCCGTTGAGCTGCGCGCCGCGCCACTCCATGCCGGAATTGGCGGCGCATTCGAGAAAGT
>NZ_LSKN01000040.1:0-10789 GCF_001557075.1 Methylobacterium sp. CCH7-A2 | reverse complement strand
GGGTCCCAGGGGGCGGGCTTTTGCTCGGTCATCACGCGTCCTCGCCGCAAAAATTTTGGCCGTGAACCATCGCCAGCGGCACAACATCCGCTATAAGGGGCGCAGAAGCAGGCCGCCATCGCTGCGGCTCTGCATGATACGGACTGGTTTTGTTAACCGAAATTCTGATCGTCGTGGCCCTGACCGTCATCAACGGTCTGCTTGCCATGTCCGAGCTCGCGGTTGTCTCCTCCCGTCCCGCACGCCTCAAAGTCCTCAGCGATCAGGGCAGCAAAGGCGCCAAGACCGCGATGCGCCTTGCCGATAATCCCGGCCGCTTCCTCTCCACCGTCCAGATCGGAATCACGCTCGTCGGCGTGCTCTCGGGCGCCTTTTCGGGCGCGACCTTGGGCGCAAGGCTGTCGGAATGGCTGGTCGGGCAGGGCTTCTCGCAGGTCGTCTCGGACGGGTTCGGCGTCGGCCTCGTCGTCGTCGCGATCACCTATCTCTCGCTGATCATCGGCGAGCTCGTGCCCAAGCAGATCGCGCTGCGCGATCCCGAGCGGGTCGCGGCGCGGGTCGCGCCGGCGATGCTGTTGCTGTCGAAGATCGGCGCGCCGCTGGTTTTCCTGCTCGACATTTCGGGGCGGGCCGTGCTGGCGCTGCTCGGCCAGAAGGGCGAGCCGGAGGAGAAGGTCACCGAAGAGGAGGTCCGCACCATCATCGCCGAGGCCGAGACGGCCGGCGTTCTGGAGCGCGACGAGCGCGAGATGATCTCGGGCGTGATGCGTCTCGCCGACCGCTCGGCACGCGCCCTGATGACGCCGCGCCGCGAGGTCGAGGTGATCGACCTCTCCGACAGCGCCGACGAGATCCGCGAGCAGCTGCGCGCCACGCGTCGTTCGCGCCTGCCGGTGCAGGACGGCGAGGCGGATGCGATCATCGGCGTCGTCGTGGTCAAGGAGTTGATCGACTTCCTGTCGGATGGCGGCACGCATGATCTGCGTGGGCTGGTCAGCGAGGCACCGGTGGTGATGGACACGGCCGGCGCGCTGCTGGTGTTGCGCGAGATCCGCGCCTCGCGCGTCCATATGGCGCTGGTCTTCGACGAGTACGGGCATTTCGAGGGCATCATCACGCCGGGCGACGTGCTGGAGGCGATCATCGGCGCCTTTCAGGAGGAGGAAGAGGACGAGCCGCCGCTGGTGGCGCGCGCCGACGGCTCCTGGCTGGTGGCGGGCTGGATGCAGGTCGACGAGTTCTCGCACGAGCTCGGCATCTCGATCCCGCGCGACGCCGATTTCCAGACCGTGGCCGGCTTCGTGCTGGCGCAGCTCAACCATCTTCCGGTGGTCGGCGAGGTCTTCGAGAAGGGGCACTGGCGCTTCGAGGTGGTCGATCTCGACGGGCGCCGGATCGACAAGATCCTGGTCAGCCGGATCGATTGATGGCGCAGGCGACGCCCGAAGGCGCTGGCGCCGCGGGCGGCGAACTGCCGACGCTGGCGGAGGCGACGCGCGTCTGGGCGCGCATCGGGCTGCTCTCCTTCGGCGGGCCGGCCGGGCAGATCGCGCTGATGCACAAGGAACTGGTCGAGGAGCGGCGCTGGATCGGCGAAGCGCGGTTCCTGCACGCGCTGAACTACTGCATGCTTTTGCCCGGCCCGGAGGCGCAGCAGCTCGCCGTCTATATCGGCTGGCTGATGCACCGCACCCTCGGCGGGCTGATCGCCGGGCTGCTCTTCATTCTGCCCGGCGCGGCGGTGATGCTGGGCCTGAGCATCCTCTACGTGCTCTATCGTGAGGTTCCGCTCGTCGACGGGCTGTTCTTCGGCATCAAGGCGGCTGTGCTCGCCGTGGTGATCGAGGCGGGCTTGAGGATCAGCCGTCGCGCGCTGAAGAACCGGGCGATGGTGGCGCTCGCCATCGCCGCCTTCCTCGCCATCTTCCTCGCCAGGGTGCCCTTTCCGGCAATCATCCTCGCCGCGGGGCTGATCGGCTGGGCCGGCCACCGGCTGAGCCCGGCGCTGTTCGGCGCGCAGGCCGGCCATGGCCAGGCCGGGCCCGATGTCACGGGCGTCGTCGACGCGCTGTTCGCGCGCGGCGAACTCGACCATGTCCGGCCCTCGACCGGCCGGGCCTTGCGGACGCTGGCGATCTGGCTGCCGCTCTGGCTCGCTCCGGTGCTCGTTCTCTGGCTCTGGACGGGGGAGGGCAGCGTCTGGACGCAGCTCGGGCGCTTCTTCAGCACGATGGCGGTGGTGACCTTCGGCGGCGCCTATGCGGTGCTGGCCTATGTGGCGCAGGCGGCGGTCGAGACCTATGGCTGGCTGCAGCCGGGCGAGATGATCGACGGGCTCGGCCTCGCCGAGACGACGCCGGGGCCGCTGATCCTGGTGCTGCAATTCGTCGGGTTTCTCGCCGGCATGCGCGGGGCCGGCGATCTGCCGCCGCTGCTTGCGGGGAGCCTCGGCGCGCTCTTGACGCTGTGGGTCACCTTCGCACCGTGTTTTCTCTGGATCTTCCTCGGCGGCCCCTATGTCGAGGCGCTGCGCGGCAACAGGGCGCTGTCGGCGGCGCTGGGCGCGATCACCGCCGCCGTGGTCGGCGTGATCATGAACCTCGCGCTCTGGTTCGGGCTGCACGTGCTGTTCAGAGAGGTGAGGACGGTCTCGTTCCTCGGATTGTCGTCGGATTGGCCGGTGCTGGCCTCGCTGGACTGGCGCGCCGCCCTGCTCAGCGCGGGCGCCATCGTCGCGATGCTGCGCTTCAAGATCGGGATGATCCCGACGCTCGCCGTCTGTGGCGTCGCGGGCGTGATCCTCACCCGCCTGCCGGCGTAACGATCAGCGCCGCGGCGGCTCGTTCGGCTCGATGATGCGGTATTCCGCGTCGATGATCTCGCCGCGTGCGGCACCACGCGGCTCGCCCGGCATCGGGCCCGGCTGGCCGAAGCCCGCCGCCTTGAGCCGGCTGCGCAGGCGCCAGATCGCGATGGCACCGGCCAGCGCCGCGACCGGCAGCAGGATCAGCGCGAGGCTGGCGGCGAGCAGGAAGAGCACGGCGCCGATGACGAGGCTTGCAGCCATGGCGAGCCAGGCCGCCCAGCGTGGCATCGTGGCGGCGCGGCCGCCGATCTGCTCATGGAGATTGACGCGGATCATCGTGGGGTCATCCGTTCCTGCTTCACGAAGCTAGGTACGAATTGCGGCGAAGGCGAGATCATCGCGCCGCAGACCGTCAGCCATCGCGCCAGTCGTAGAGCCAGGCATAGCGGCGGCGCATGCCCTCGGCGCCGAGGCGTGCGAGCGCGATGTCGCGCGCGATGCCGAGCGGCCAGCCGAGATGAAAGTTGCGGCCATTGCTGCGGCTGGCCTCCTGCACGCGCGCGACCCGCTGGGCGCGCGCGCTCGCATAGGCCGCCATCGCGGTAGGGACGCCGGCCTCGCCCTTCGCCTCGAGCGCCCGCGCCAGAAGGCGCGCGAGAACCGCGGCATCCTCGATCGCCAGAGAGGCGCCCTGGGCGAGGAAGGGCAGGACGGGGTGGGCGGCATCGCCCAGAAGCGCGACGCGCCCCTTCGCCATCACGGCCGGCTTGCGGTCGAACAGCGACCAGACCTGCCAGCCCGAGGCCGCGGCGACGAGATCGCGCAGCGGCCGCGAGGCTTCCGCGACCTGTGCCGCGACCTGTCGTGCATCGCCCTCGCGCGACCAGCCCTCGCGGGCCTCGGTGGCGCGCCGCACGACGACGAGATTGGTCTCCCGCCCGCCCGCGACCGGGTAATGCACCGCATGACGGCCCGCGCCCAGATGCAGCTCGACCTGGGCTTGGCCAGCCATCCCGGCCGGGGCGAGGGCGCGCCAGGCCTCGAAGCCGGTGAAGACGGGGGGCGACGCATCGCCCGTCTGGTCCCGCACGCGCGACCAGAGGCCGTCCGCGCCGATGAGGCCGATTCCGTGCAGGGTTTCCGTCTGGCCGCTCTGGCCGGTGAGCGTCGCCGCGACGCCGCCATCCACCTCGACGACGTCCTCGATGCCGCGCCCGACGACGAGGCGGATATTGGGCATGGCCCGGGCGGCATCGAGCAGCACGGTGTGGAGGTCGCTGCGCTTGAGCAGCCGGTAGGGCGGCTGCGCGGTCTCAGGCGTCGGCGCCTCCAGCAGCGCCCGGCCATCGCGCCAGCGCCGGACCACGAGGCCCTGGGACCTCACCGCGACGCGCTTCAGCGGCAGGGTGAGGTCGAGCCCGTCCAGGACATGGCCGGAATTGGGACTGATCTGCAGGCCGGCGCCCAACTCGCCGAAGCCGGTGCGCTTTTCGACGACGGTCGCCGCGATGCCGCGCCGCGCCAGGGACAGGGCCATGGTCAGGCCGCCGATCCCGGCGCCGGCGATCAGAAAATGGGGAGCGGACACGGGCGGCAGGCTTTCACGAACGGGCGCTGCGGCCGGGCCTTGCGGCCCGCCCGGAAAGGGGAGCGGCCGGCTGGTCCGGGCCGCCCTGGCCTCAGGCCGCGGCCTGGGCCGTCTCGTGATGGGCGCAATCGGGCGGCGAGCAGGTGCCGGGCTTGAGGCTCGCGTCGAATTTGTAGAGCGTCGAGCAATAGGGGCAGACGATCTCGTCGTCGCCGCCCATGTCGAGATAGACATGCGGGTGGTCGAAGGGCGGCTTGGCACCGATGCACATGAACTCGCGCGCGCCGACATGGATGACGGCGACGCCCTTGTCGTTGTGGAAATGCGGAATGCCGTGATCGGCCATGATCGTCGCTCTTGCTTCGTGATGTGGCTGCAAACTATCGCGCCGCAGCGCTGCGCGCCAGTGCGCGATTGCCTCAGCGTGGCGTCGCCGGGCGCAGGCAGGCCTGGGCGAGAGCGGACACCCGCTCGCGCTGGCTCTGGTCGAGGGTGTCGGTGAGCGTCTCCTGCCAGAGGTTTTCGCGCTTCAGCGAATCGACCGTGCAGGCGCAGAGCCGCTCGCAGGCGTCGGCGCCGAGCGGTCCCGTCCCGCAACTGCGCTGGCAGGAGAGCATGAAGCCGCGCTCCGGCGAGACCGGCTGCGCCGGATTCAGCTGGAGCGCCAGCATCAGCGCGCCGATGAAGATCGGCTGGTGGACGAGATAGACCAGCAGGCTGTGCCGCCCGCCCCAGGAGAGGATCCGCGCCGGTAGTGAACTCGGGCGCCAGCTCGCGAGGCGGCTGCCGGCCAGCCGCGGCAAGGCCAGCCTGGCCAGTACGATCCCGCCGAGCACGCAGCCGAACCAGGGAAAGACCGGCACGAAATCCGCCGTCACGATCGGGGCGCGGGAGAAGCCGAGCCAGGCGAGGGCGGGCGCATCGAGCAGCGGATGAGCGACGAGGACCGGCAGGGCGAAGGCGGCGACCGCAGCGACTGCAACAGCGGCAACCGGCAGGCGCAGGAAGGGCAGGGCCAGCACGCTGGCCAGCGCGACATGATGCAGGATGCCAAAGAAGATGAAGCTGCGCGGCATCGCGAAATAGGTCGCCAGTGTCACTAGCGCGGCGGCGCCCGCGACCATCGCGAGGCGCTTCAGGAAGGCGGGGCGGTTCAGGCCGCTCCGCGTCGCCAGGACGAGGCTGATTCCGACCAGCGTCAGGAAGGAGCCCGCGATCAGCCGGGCAAAGCCGCGCCAGCCGGGCTCGGAGGGGACATCGGTCTCGATCAGCCCGAAAAAGGACAGATCATAGGCGAAGTGAAAGACGAACATCGCCAGAAGCGCGACGCCGCGGGCGCCATCGACGATCTCCAGCCGCAGGCGCGGCGAGGGGGCGGTCATGGGGGCGGCAGCTTCGGAGGGAACGGCGCTCATGGCAGCCTTCATAGGCAGGCGGCGGCGCAACCGCTACCCAAGTCGTGGCGTTGATGGCATGGGAGGGCGACAGTTCCGCTTCGAAGACCCGCCACGGACCGCCATGCAGACCTTCTCTTCCGACGGCGTCAGCCTCGCCTATGTCGATCTCGCGCCCACGGGGGATGTCGAGCGCCATGCCACGGTGGTGCTGGTGCACGGCTTCGGCTCGAGCCACATGGTCAACTGGGTCAACACGCAGTGGACGAAGACGCTGACCCATGCCGGCTACCGCGTCGTCGCACTCGACAATCGCGGCCATGGCCAGAGCCAGAAGCTCTACGATCCGGCCGCCTATTCCTCCCAGATCATGGCCGAGGATGTGCGGCGGCTGATGGACCATCTCGACATCCCGCGCGCGGCGGTGATGGGGTATTCGATGGGCGCGCGCATTTCCGCCCATCTCGCGCTGGCGCATCCGCAGCGGCTGACCGCGCTGCTGCTCGGCGGGCTCGGCATCCATCTCGTCGAGGGCGTCGGCCTGCCGCTGGGCATTGCCGACGCCATGGAGGCGCCCTCGCTCGACGGTCTGACCGACCCGATGCAGCGCATGTTCCGCGCCTTCGCCGAGGCGACGAAGAGCGATCTCAAGGCGCTCGCCGCCTGCATCCGCGGCTCGCGGCAGACGTTGAGCGAGGCCGAGGTCGGCCGGATCGCCGCACCGACCCTCGTCAGTGTCGGAACGACCGACGAGGTCGCGGGCTCGGGACCGGCGCTGGCGCGGCTGATCCCCGGCGCGGAGGCCTTCGACATCCAGGGCCGCGACCACAACCTCGCCGTCGGCGACAAGAGCCACAAGCAGGCGGTGCTCGACTTCCTGTCGCGTTTGTGAGGTCGCGGGGAGACGGTTCGAAAACCCTCTTCCGACAAGCGTTTGTGGAACGGTTTTGACAAACCGAATCCGGCGCCCCACATGCGGGTGGCCCATCGCCCTGAAACAGCTTTGGCGTCGATGCCGCCTCGGGTGCTAGGATCGGCCTTGCCGAACGACCCTCTCCGGAGAAAAACCATGTCGTCAGGACGCTCCGTCGCCGAAGTCCGCGATCCCGCGAGCGGGCTCGAGCGGCTCGACCCCGTCTGGTCGCGGCTGCGCCGCGAGGCCGAGGCCGCGCTCGCCGCCGAGCCGGCGCTGGGCAGCCTGATCCTCGCCTCCGTGCTGAACCAGCCGAGCTTCGAGGCCGCGGTCAGCCACCGCGTCGCGGCGCGGCTCGGCCATCCCGCCGTCCCGTCCGATCTGATCGAGCAGGCCTTCGCCGAGGCGCTCGCCGCTGACGCGACGGTGGGGCTCGGCATGCGCGCCGACGTCGTCGCCGTGCTCGACCGCGACCCCGCCTGCTACCGCGTGCTCGAGCCCGTGCTGTTCTTCAAGGGCTTCCACGCGCTGCAGTGCCACCGCCTGGCGCATTGGCTCTGGCGGCAGGACCGGCGCGATTTCGCGCTCTATCTGCAGAGCCGCGCCTCCGAGGTCTTCCAGACGGACATCAACCCGGCCGCGAAGATCGGCAAGGGCATCTTCCTCGACCATGCCACCGGGCTCGTCGTCGGCGAGACGGCGGTGATCGAGGACGACGTCTCGATGCTGCACAGCGTCACGCTGGGCGGCACCGGCAAGCAGGGCGGCGACCGCCATCCCAAGATCCGCAAGGGCGTGCTGCTCGGCGCCGGTGCCAAGATCCTCGGCAATATCGAGGTCGGCCAGTGCTCGCGCGTCGCGGCGGGCTCGGTCGTGCTGGCGAGCGTGCCGCGCAACAAGACGGTCGCGGGCGTTCCCGCCAAGGTCGTCGGCGAGGCCGGCTGCGCCGAGCCCTCGCGCTCGATGGACCAGATCCTTTGCGGCGATTGCGGCGCCGATATCTGAGCCACGCGCCTCTGGCCTCACTCCTGCGCGACCAGCCAGGCGGCGATCTCGGCATGGCGCGGATGCGGGTGCTCCGTGGTCGCAGGCGTCACCGTCAGCCGCTCGCTGAGAAGCAGCGGCGGCCGGAGCGGCGCGACCAGCCGCCCTTGCGCGAGCAGAGGCGCGACCAGCGAGAGCCGCCCCATCAAGATGCCCGAGCCCGTCAGCGCCGCATCCAGCGCCAGGCTGTAGAGCGAGAAGCGCGGGCCCCGCGTCGCATCGAGGCCGCGTGGCGCTCCCGCATGGGCGAGCCAGCGGGCCCAGTCGTTGTGCCAGACGGCGTCGTGCAGCAACGTCTGGCCGGCGAGATCGGCCGTCGAGCCGAGGCGTTCCGCCAGCTCGGGCGCGCAGACCGGCAGGATCGCGTCCTCGCCGGCCAGCGTCAGCGCCTGCGGGCCTGAACCGGGCTCGCGGTAGAAGATCGACAGGTCATGCGGCTCGCGGCGCGGATCGGGGGGCGCTTCCATCGCCGATATCGAGACCTGCAGATCCGGCCAGGTGCGCTGCAAAGCGGGCAGGCGCGGCGAGAGCCAGAGCTGCGCGATGCAGGGCAAAGCGGCGATGGTGAGCGCGCGCTGGCTCTCGCTTTCGCGCAGGCTCTGGGCGGCCTGGGCCAGGATGTCGAAGCCGCGCGTCAGCCGGGGCAGCACCTCGCGGGCGGCGACCGTCGGCACCACGCCCTGTGGCAGCCGGCGGAACAGCGAGAGCCCCAGAGCGGCCTCGAGCTGGCGGATCTGCTGGGTGACGGCGCCGGGCGTGACGCCGAGCTCGGCCGCGGCCTCGGTGAAGCTCTCGAGACGCGCAGCCGCTTCGAAGGCGCGCAGCGCCTTGAGCGAGGGCAGGCGGGGGCGGGGCGGCTTGACGGCCATGGAGGGGTCCGGCGGGAGGCTGAGATTTTCTCTGCCTTCGAGCGACGAATACTCGTTTGCGCCAGGCGGCGCAAACCGCTCCTATGACGTTGGGTTTCAGGCAGGCCCCGGCGGGGCGGGAGAATGGCGATGACGGCACTGGGCAGGCGCGACTGGGTTCCCGCGGCGAGCGAGGATTACGTGCTCGCGGTCGCCGGCGGCGTCAGCGGCCAGCCGCTGGACGCGATCGAGGCCAGGCTTTCGGCGCTGACCACCGAGAACCGCAACATCCACGAGCGCGACTGCTTCAATCTAAACCCCGCGACCAATGTGATGAACCCGCGCGCCGAAGCGGCGCTGGGCTCGGGCCTCGGGGCGCGACCCTCGCTGGGCTATCCCGGCGAGAAATACGAGATGGGGCTGGAGGCGATCGAGCAGATCGAGATCATCGCCGCCGAACTCGCGGCGCAGGTCTTCGGCGCCAAATATGCCGAGATCCGCGTGCCCTCGGGCGCCATCGCCAATCTCTACGCCTTCATGGTCGCGGCCAAGCCCGGCGACTGCATCATCGCGCCGCCGCCCTCGATCGGCGGGCATGTCACGCATCACGGCGCCGGCGCGGCCGGGCTTTACGGCATCGTCACCCATCCGGCGCCGGTCGACGCGACCAACTACACCGTCGATGTCGCAAAGCTGCGCGAGGATGCGCTGCGGCTGAAGCCGAAGATGATCACCATCGGCGCGAGCCTGAACCTCTTCCCGCATCCGATCCGCGAGATCCGCGCGATTGCCGACGAGGTCGGGGCGCTCGTGCTGTTCGACGCGGCGCATATGTCGGGGATGATCGCCGGCCAGGCCTGGCAGCAGCCGCTGGAGGAGGGCGCCCATCTGATGACGATGAGCACCTATAAGAGCCTCGGCGGCCCGCCCTCGGGGCTGATCGTCACCAATGACGCCGCCATCGCCAAGCGGCTCGACGCCATCGCCTATCCCGGGCTGACGGCGAATTTCGACGCGGCGAAATCGGCCTCGCTGGCGATCACGCTGCTCGACTGGAAGGCTTTTGGCCGCGACTACGCGCAGATGATGGCCGCCACCGCCAAGGCGCTGGCCGAGGCGCTCTGCGAGCGGCAGATCCCGGTCTATGCGCGCGAGCGCGGCATCACCACCTCGCACCAGTTCGCGATCGAGGCGCACAGCTATGGCGGCGGCCAGGCGGCGGCGCAGAAGCTGCGCGCCATCAACATCCTGAGCTGCGGCATCGGCCTGCCGCTGCCGGAGGTGGCGGGAGACGTCAACGGCCTGCGGCTGGGCACCCCCGAAATCGTCCGTTTCGGCATGACCTCCGCCGACATGCCCGAACTCGCTGGCTACATCGCCGAGGGGCTGAACGGCTCGCGCCCGGCGGAGGCGATCGCGCGGGATGTCACGGCGTTCCGGGGGAGGTTCCGGGAGCTGTGTTTTATGCGGTGAGGGGGGCGTCGCTACGAACGACGCTGCGCTCTTTGCCGATGTCGCGCTCGATCTCACGGGCGTGTTTGAACTCACTACGTCGGCTCGCAAGCCTGGACGGTCGGCGGGCCGGTCTATTTGGACGACACCAATGAGCGCTGCGCGAAGGTTGCGGCCCGTAACCTTCTGTTCGGCGTTGCGGCCTGAAGTCCTCCTTCTGGGCGGAATGATCCGTGATGGGTGCTTTCGCTGCGGCCATCGATGCGCTCTTCGCCGATGCCAATATCGGCGAGGATGCGCTTTGGAAGGCGGGTGGCGCTGGCGTCGCTATCCGCATCATCCGCAAGTCGCCCGACCGTATGGCGGAATTCGGGGACAGCCGCGCGGTGTTGCCGACCGTCGGTATCGATATCCGACGCTCCCAGGCGGCAACAATCGCCGAGGGCGATCTGATGGTGATCGGCGCTGAGACGTTCAAGATCATCGGTGAACCGATGGGCGATGCGCTCGGGCTCGTGTTGGCTGGTGAATGTGTGGACCTTGACAACCTGCCTAATGGATCATCAATCTCGGACCGCTACTTCTGATCCTTTGACTTAAAGCCTCGAACAAAATCAGTTGCCTTTTCATTTCGATCTCGCGATTCACTATCCTGTTGAGGATGCTGTTCAAAAAAATCGCGCGCCGCTTTAGAGCGGAACCCGATCTGATTGAATCGGGAGGGATTCCCAAATCAGGGGTGAA